>CAIXEV010000109.1 GCA_903918555.1 uncultured bacterium
CCCTGCGGCAACCACCGCAAGCGCCATCGCCTGTTCCTGAAAGAGCGGCACGCCGAGCGTCTTGCCGAGGACGGCGCGGATCGCGTCGCTTGGATAGAAGACGGGCTCCTCTCCGCTGCGCCGCCTCAGGTACGGGTGCACCATGTCGCCCTGGATGGGGCCGGGGCGCACGATCGCGACCTCGATCACAAGGTCGTAGAAGCGCCTCGGCTTGAGCCGGGGAAGCATCGACATCTGCGCGCGCGATTCGATCTGGAAGACCCCGACGGTGTCTGCCTTGCAGATCATGTCGTAGGTCGCCGGGTCCTCCGTGGGGATCGAGTGGAAGACGAGCGGTTCGGGGCGGCTGGGCGTCGGCTCCGTGCGCGGCGTCGGCGCCGCATCGTCCTGTGCGGGGCTGACCGCGACGAGATCCGGCCGAACCGAAGGCGCGTCAGGCAGGCGGGATCGCGTGGCCCCGAGGGTGATCGATGCCCGATCGCCGTTGACGAGATCGATCGACTTCCGGATCGCCGTGAGCATGCCGAGCGACAGGAGGTCGATCTTGAGCATGCCGAGCGCCTCGATGTCGTCCTTGTCCCACTCGAGGATGGTGCGGTCCTCCATGGCGGCGCGCTCGATCGGGACGATCTCCATGAGCGGCGAGCGGGAGATGACGAAGCCTCCCACATGCTGCGAACGGTGCCGAGGGAAGCCAAGGATCTCGCCAACGAGCTGGACCATCGCGTGCACCCGGGGCGCGGAAGGATCGAGACCGGCGGCGCGCACGCGGTCGGCGGTCGCCTTCGGCAATGCACTTCCTTCGGCGAGGTCGTCGCGCGAAGCCAGGCCGCCACCGCTCCATCGGTCGACCTCGTTCGCGAGCCGGTCGACCGTGTCGGGGGCGAACCCGAGCGCCTTGCCGACATCGCGGACCGCGCTCCGCCCCCGATAGCTGATGATCTCGCAGACGAGCGCGGCACGATCGCGGCCATACTTCGCGTAGATGTGCTGGATGACCTCCTCGCGCCGCTCATGCTCGAAGTCGATGTCGATGTCGGGCGGCTCGTTGCGCTCGCGGCTCACGAAGCGCTCGAAGAGGACATCGATCCTGTCGGGATCCACCGCCGTGACACCGAGCGCGTAGCAGACGGCGCTGTTGGCGGCCGCGCCGCGCCCCTGGCAGAGGATGCCGCGGGAGCGCGCAAAGGCGACGATGTCGTGCACGGTCAGGAAGTACGGCGCATAGCCGAGGTCGTCGATGATGGCGAACTCGTGCTCGAACTGGCGCGCGACCTTGGCGGGAACACCTCGTGGATAGCGCTCGCGTGCGCCCTTCCACACCAAGCCGCGAAGGTGCTGCATCGGAGGCACGCCCTTTGGCACGACCTCCTCGGGATACTCGTAGCGCAATTCGTCGAGCGAGAACGCCGCCGCACGGTCGAGGAATCTCCATGCGGTCTCGAGCGCATCGGGGCGATCGGCATAACGGCGCAGGACCTCGACTGGCGCGCGCAGGCGCCGCTCTGCATGCTGCGAGATCTGCCGCGACGCGCGATCGATCGAGACGCCATCGCGGATGCACGCCAGCGTGTCGAGCAGCGGCTTGCGTGAAAGCGCGTGCATGCGGACATCGCTGAGCGCCGCGACCGGAAGTCCGAGGCAGTCGGCGAGCATGCACGAACGCTCCGCATCGGCTGCGCTGTCGGGGTCGTCGGCCCGTGCGAGCGCCACCGCAAGCCTGTCGGGCATCAATCGCGCGAGCCCTTGCGTCGCCTCGAGCACGCGCTGGCTCGGAATGCGGGGCGCAGGCAGGACGCCGAGGATGCCTTCGCCCCCGAGCCCACGCGCGCAGAGCGTCTCGACGAGGTCATGGAGCGGAAGGCGATGACGCCGCTCCTCGGCCCTCGCCAGGCGGGAACCGCTGCCCGCAGGCGCCTGGTCGCGCCCGGGACCGTTCGGCTCGGCTTCCGCGGGCGGAACAACAGCCCCCGCTGTCCTCGCCTTGGTGAGCAGGCGGCAGAGCGCGCCCCACGAGGCGCGGTCGCTTGGATACAGCAGGAGATCGATCGTCTCGCCTCCGGCGGCTCGGGCGACGCCGTCGGCCGGGCCCGGCCATGGAGGATCGGCGATCGAAAACCGCACGCGGGTTCCGTGCGCGAGCTTCATGCGCG
>CAIXEV010000110.1 GCA_903918555.1 uncultured bacterium
CCTTTCGCCGTGAGCAGGATCAATCGTGCCTACGAAGATGTATACGGATGTCGCGACGCGAGGTTCAGCCCTCGTTGCGGATTTCCCGAGAAGGCGGTGGTTCAGCCCGCGCGGCGCCGGTTCAGCCCGCGCGGCGCCGGTTCAGCCCGCGCGGCGCTCGAATTCTCGGCGCTTCGCGCGCAACGGAGAACCCCGGCCATCCGCGTGCGTAAGAACGAGGTCGTTGCGCGGCATGCCCGTGCAGCGCACTTCGAATCTCTCCCAGCAACAGGCTCCGCAAGGCGTGCGCGGGGCCTGTTCACTTGCTCAACACGATGCCGCACGGGTGCCTCGAAAAGTCGAACAGCCCGTGGCGTCCTGCCACGGGCATGTTCGCGCGCGCACGGAGTGAGGCTCAATTCACGCCTGCGCGGACAGGATGGACTGGTTCTGGAGGCTCATCTGACCGTCCGGGCGGCCAAGGAAGAGCTCCTGAAGGCGGTTGGATGAGCTGTAGTTCGGGATCGGATGCATTCCGCTGAAGGTCTCCATCCAGCGTCGGGCAAATGCGCCGGGCTTCGCGAGGTCGGAGGCCTCGCTCGCACGCTTGAACTCCTCGGTCAGGCCCTTCATGAGCTCGTTGCGCTCGAGGACGCCGCTCGAATCGCGATCGAAGCGGCTCAGGATCTTGCTGCCCTCCGGAAGGTTGTCCGCGGCGAGCACGCCGTCGCCATCGGAGTCGAACGACTTCATGATGAGGTTCGTGAGGCGCTCGATCATCTGTCCGGGGTTGGTCTCGCCGGCGACCTCGTCAAGCAGCCTCGCGGCGTCGGCGGGGTTCATGGTGGCGCCGGAGTTCAGTTCGCCGTCGAGGCTCTTGTTCCAGTTGTTGCTCGAGTCGCCGCTCGAGTCATTGCCGGAACCATCGCCACCGCCGTTCGACTCGGTGTTCAGCTTCATCGCGAGGTCCGTCGCGTCCACGGTGCCGTCGCCGTTCAGGTCGCCGCCCACGAGCGTGGTCCATGCGTCGCCGCCGTCGCCGCTCGAGTCGTTGTTGGAACCGCCGCCACCGCCGTTCGACTCGGCGTTCAGCTTCATCGCGAGGTCCGTCGCGTCGACGAAGCCGTCGCCGTTCAGGTCGCCGCCGACGAGCGTGTTCCATTCGCCGCTGGCGTCGTCGCCTGAGTCGTTGCTCGTGTCGTTGTCCTGCGACGAGCGCAGCACCATCGCGAGATCCTGCGCATCGACGATGCCATCGACATTGAGGTCCGCGATCGCGTTCGAACTTCCCCAGTTCTCGAGGATCGTGTTCACATCCACCGGGGGCTGACCCGTGCCCGACCGCATGGTGATGGGGCCGCCGGCCGCGCCGCCGGCCTGCTCCGACGCCTGCTCGGTCGCCTGCTGCATGGCCTGCTGCATCGCGGCGGCATTCGCATGCGCTGCGGGGGTCTTCTGGCTCTGCGCGAACAGCATCGGATTGGAGTTGAAGTTGCCGTTGATCTTCATGGGTTGGTCCTCAGCGCGGCAAAAGCGCCGCGCCCGTCGGAGGCAACAACCGTGCCACGCAGCAGGAGCGCGAGAGGAGCGTTTCTCCAGATCAACAGCGCAATCGATGCGCCGAACGCGCGGATCCTGCGCGGACGGTTACGACCAGCCCTTGGACGGCTTCCGCTTCGGCAGCAGCGCGTCTTCGGCGGTCGGCACGCGGCCGTCGTTGCCGCGGTAGCCGAGGCAGACGACGAACATCTCGACGCTCTCGGCGCGCGAGGCGCGCGGCTTGTAACCCTTCGCTTCCTCGAACATGCGCGAAGCGCGCTTGAGGAGCTCGGGGTACTCGCCGCCCTCGAACACCTTCATCGCGAGGTTTCCGCCCGGACGCAGCCAGTCGACGGCGAGATCGAGGAGGTCGTGGCAGAGCCGCGCCGAACGCAGGGCGTCGCCCATCGGATTGCCCGTGGTGTCGGGCGCCATGTCGGACAGGATCACATCGAACGGGTTCCCGCCGATCTCGGCCAGCGTGAGTTCGCGCAGGTCCGCCTGGAGCAGATGGACATTCGACGGGTAGCCGCCGCCGTTGATCTGCTTGAGATCGACCGCCACCACCTCGCCCTTCGGACCGACGCGCATGGCCGCCACCTGCGACCAGCTGCCGGGCGCAGCACCCGCGTCGAGCACGCGGTTGCCCCGTCGGATCAGCCGCTTGCGGTCATCGATGTCGATGAGCTTGTAGGCCGCGCGGGAGCGATAGCCCTCTTCCTTCGCGAGGCGGAACCAGTGGTCTTGGACTTCTTTCACGGGCGTACTGTAGCGGAGAGGCCCGTGCGCCTTCGCCCACGGGGGTGAGGTCTCTCACGGAGGCACGGAGGCGCGGAGATCAGGGGAAATCCGACGCCGCTTGCGCGGAGGAGAGTCAGGTGGGGACAAAAGAAGAAAAAGATGGGAGAGAGAAGGGGCGGAATCAACCCATCCAAACCCATCTCCGCAGACACGCGGCGCGAGCTGACCACAAGGCCGAACCTCTGTGCCTCTGTGCC
>CAIXEV010000111.1 GCA_903918555.1 uncultured bacterium
GGTTCTTCTCCACGCCCTCAAGCGGAACGGGTGGATCGACAGCATTGACCAGTGGACGCTTCTGGTCGCGCCGGAAGGCGGACCTTCCGAGCTGTCCTTCGACCACGCTTTGAGCGCTCCGTCGCCAGAGTCGTCGTGCGGGCGTCCCGAGGACGCAGACTCGAGAAGTCAACCATGATCGGCGAACTTCCATGGGACGTGATCGTTGCCTGCTGCACCGCCCGGTCCGCGATTGAGTTTCACACGGGGGATCCGGTTCCCCCGCCTGCCCGCAAGCCCAACTGGCTGCTCGACCATCGAATTGACTCACGCTGTTTGGGACTGGTCGTGCTCTTCGCGACGGCGATCCACTTCGGCGTCATGACTCAGTGGTACTGGGCCCTGCTGCTCGCGGTGCTCGCCCACTACGGCAGAGTGCTGGGTGCGATTCCATTCATGCTGCTCGTCGGCCGCTCGCGCACCCTGCCCATGGCCTACCTCGCGTGGCCCCTCTGTCTGATCTGGGCGAACATCGCAATCCACGCCTTCGCGCAGGCTCAATCGACGCGTTGACGCTGTGGCGTGGCGCGAGAGAACCAGGTGCATCAGCGAGCGCGCGTAGCAGTTCGACGAGGCGATCACCCGCGCCGATCTTGGCACTGGTCTCTTCAGCCACCGCGTCAACGCCGACACGGGCCTCGGCTCTCCAATCAAGAAGGTAAGCCATCACAGCGTTGATCCCTCCGCCGCGCGTCGAGCGACCTTGTGTCCATGCAGTTACGCCAGCCGTAGTCTTTGTCGGCCAACTCGCGGGGCCGAACGGATACGGGGAAGTACCCGCACGGCACCGGAGGTCCGACATCGGAACGGGCAGGTTCGGCGCCGTGTCCAAGCGCACTCACCGGCCTCAGCCGGGCTTCGCCTCGCCTGACGCACGCGCAAGCACCCGATTCGTCTCCTCGACACGGTCCGCAGGTATTCCGGACGCAGCGTCCCCGAGATACCGAAACGCGTCCAACCCAGCATTGTCTACGAGCGCGATATCGGCTCCGCGCTCAAGCAGTAGTCGCGCCACCTCGGACGATCCACCGCGCGCCGCGCACATCAGCGGCGTTTGCCCCATGCGGCCGCGCGCGTCGACCGCGACTCCCATGTCGAGGAGCGCTCGGCAGCTGCGCTCCGCCCCGCCCTCGGCCGCGGCATGCAGCAAGTCGACCTCCATACCTTCCATGCCTTCCCTCGCGTGAACGAGCGCCTCCGCGAGCGCCGCATCGGTCGACCGACCGTGCCGCAGTAGGCCGTCGTAGAGCCCGAGCACGAAGCACTTCGATCGGGGATCGACACCGGCGCGAAGGAACGCGCGGATCGACTCCTCTCCGCCCTCGGTCAGCGCGACATAGACGGGCGAGACGGCTAGGCGGGCGCCACCATCAGGCGCCGACTCACAACGGTTGGGGCTTGCGCCGCGCTCCAAGAGCGTCTTCAGCATCGCCGGCCGCAACACAGCACGGTACAGGGCCGTCTGGCCGAGCGCATCGGACGCCTCGATGTCGGCGCCCGCATCAAGAAGCAAAGCGACGATCTCAGGCTGCTCCCACTCCACCGCGACCATGAGCGGGCTGATCCCGCCCCAATAGCCGCTGTCGTCCCAGGCCTTCGAGTTGCAATCCGCTCCCAGCCACAGGGCAAACCTAATTCCCGAAAGATCGCCCTCCTGGGCGAGCCTGTGCAGCCGTTCGGGCGCAATTCGCACCCATGTCCACAACGCCCCAACGCATACGAGGGCGATGGTGAGCGCGGCAGCACACGCGACGAGCACCGCCCGCGCTCGAGCATTTCGATTGCCCATCCACATGTTCATCGCTCCAGATCCTCTCTCCGCGAAGATCCCGTCCACACCGTCACCCGCGCTTCTTCCTCCGCCACGCGTCCAGCGACTTCGCGTCCATGCA
>CAIXEV010000112.1 GCA_903918555.1 uncultured bacterium
GGATCCTGAGGACCGATCGGAATCGCCGCTCGATGATGACGCGGTGTCGTCGCTCACCGCGTTCGCACCTCGTAGCTGACGCGCCCGTGCTTCTCGACGCGCGAGATGCGCTCGGTGGCCCAGAGGCCCGCGAGCACGAACTCGACGCAGCTCGCGCGCACGGCTTCGTCGTCCGAGGCGTTCACCTCGAAGGCCTTGTTCCAGGCCTCGGGCACGCTCGCGAGGATCTTCGCGTAGTGCGACGACGGCAGCATGTCGCCGACCTCGATGCGCATGCCCTTCGCGAACACCTCGGCGATGTCGCCGAGGCCGTGCGCGTCGACATATTCGGCGAACACCTTCGCGATCGCGTCCGCGACGATCGCGTCGATCGTCTGCGACTCGGTCATCTGGTGCGAGCCCATGAGGTCGAGCTCGAGCTTGCCGACCGCGCTTGCCTTGAGGTGCGCGAGGTCGCTGATGCGCGGCACCGCAGGCTTCTCGCCGAGCGCGATCGCGCGGCGGCGCGCGTTCGCGACCATGGTGCGGTAGTTCGCGATTCCGAAGCGCGCGGAGACGCCGCTCGCCTGGTCGACGAAGCGCGACGCGCGCGCGCTGCGCGAGATCTCCTCGACGAGCGCCTCCATGAACGGCGGCACCACGACGGGGAACTCGCCGCCGAGATCCATGTCCGACTCCTGGCGCGTGATCGCGACGCCGAGGTCGCGCTCGCGCGGGTAGTGCGTCTGGACGGTCGAGCCGATGCGGTCCTTTAGCTGCGGAATCACCTTGCCGGAGCGGTTGTAGGTGCTCGGGTTCGCGCTGAAGAGGACGAGGATGTCGAGGTCGAAGCGGATCGGGTAGCCGCGGATCTGGACATCGCGCTCCTCGAGGATGTTGAAGAGGCCGACCTGCACGAGTTCGTCGAGGTCGGGCAGCTCGTTCATGGCGAAGATGCCGCGGTGCTGGCGCGGGATCAGGCCGAAATGCAGCGCGTCCTCGGCCGACATGCTGGTGCCGCCGATGAGTTTCGCGGGGTCGATCTCGCCGATCACATCGGCGAACTTGGTGCCGGGCGCGAGGCGCTCGCCGTAGCGCGCGCCGCGGTGCCACCAGGCGATCTTCACGCGCTCGGGCGGCGTCGACGCGACGAGCTCGCGCCCCGCGCGCGTGATCGGGCGCTCGGGATCCTCGTGGACGGGCGAGCTGGGGATGTCGAGGTACGGCACCCACTCGTCGAGAAAGCGCGGCAAGAGCCGCATGAGTCGACTCTTGCCCTGCCCCTTCTCGCCGAGGAACAAGATGTCGTGGCCGGCGAGGACCGCGTTCGCGATCTCGGGGATAACGGTGTCGTCGTAGCCGACGATGCCGGGGAAGAGTTCTTCGTGCGCGGCGAGGGCACGGGTGAAGTTCGCGCGGAGTTCGTCCTTGACGGTGCGAGAGCGCCAGCCGGAGGCGCGGAGTTCGGCGAGGGTGGAGATCGTTGGTGCGGGCATGGAGGTGTGCTTCGCAGGATAGGCGTCGCGAGCCAGAAACGGTGCCCGGCACGTGCCGCGAGGTGCCAGGCACC
>CAIXEV010000113.1 GCA_903918555.1 uncultured bacterium
GACCGCCCCAGAAGGTGCGGAACGACGCGATCCCGGCGCCAGCGGCCGACTCGATGAAGACGACGCTTTCACCCGCGCCGATCGAGGTGACGCCGCTGAGGGCGACGGAGGCGCCGAAATTGAAGCTGCTGTCGTCCATGCGCCAGCCGGCGAGGCTGATCGCCGTTGCGCCGTAGTTGGTGACTTCGATCCAGTCGGGAGTCGGCGTACCGCCGCCGTTCGAAGAGCTCATGGCTTCGGTGATGCGGATGCTGCCGTGCGCCGAAGACGCGACGATGGCGGCGAGGGCGAGCACGCCACCACACTGGAGGAGGTTCTTGTTCATCATTATGTCCTTATCTTGAGGGTAGGGAACTCTGCGGCGAGGGAGCCGCGGCTCGAGGCGTCTCGAGTCGGACTAACCTAGACGCCGAATGTTCACGCCGTGCGAAGGATGCGCTTGCCCGCGCTTTGCTTTGTGTCACGCGGCGGCGCGTCTTAACCTTTCGCAAGCGATTCGCGGCACGGCGCGCGCCGCTACTTGGCGTCGCCCGACAGCAGGATCGTGGCGTCGAACGCGACGCCGCGCTGCAGCCACGGATCGGTCTCGTCGGAGTCGTCGCCCGAGTTGTCGGCGATCGCCTTCGCCGCGTCGCGCGCGGCGAGAAACGCAAGCCCGTCGAGAAGCTCGATGCGGCCGTCCTCATGCTCGACGAGCGCCGTGCAGCTCTCGACCCAGTCGCCGCAGTTGAGATACTCGAGCGTGCCGATCATCCGCTGCTCGGCCTTGTGGATGTGCCCGCACACGACGCCGTCGAAGCCGCCGGCGCGCGCCTCGGCCACGAGCGCCTGCTCGAAGTTCGAGATGAAGTTGCACGCGCTCTTGACGCGCGCCTTGATCGCCTGCGAGAGCGAGTCGTAGGGAAGCCCGAAGAGACGGCGGCCGAAGTTGTAGGCGCCGTTGATCTTCAGGAGCATCTCGTAGCCGAGCGTGCCCGCAAGCGCGAGCAGCCGCGAGTTGCGCACGACGAGGTCGAACTGGTCGCCGTGCGTGACGAGCAGGCGGCGTCCGTCGGCGGTGACATGCACGGCCTCCATCGCCATCTGCATGCCGCCGAACGAAAGACCGCAGAACGGCCGCGCTGCCTCGTCGTGGTTTCCCGGCACATAGACGATCGTCGTGCCCTTGTGCGACATCTTGAGGAGGCGCCGCATGACGCTGTTGTGCGTGTCGGGCCAGTACCAGCGCTGCCTGAGGCGCCACATGTCGATGACATCGCCGACGAGGTAGATCGTGTCGCAGTCGATCTGCTTGAGGAAGCGCGCAAGCTCCTCCGCCTTTGCGCCGCTCGAGCCGAGATGGCAATCGCTTATGAACAGAGTCCTGTATCGCGCCTTCATGCGTCGAACCTCCGTGGTTCCACTGACAGAACCGACTCCGCCGAATCCGTGGCGGAGTGGACGCTAGGAAGATCGACTTCGTCTGTTCAGACGCGGATAAACCCGCGCGAAGGCACGGTGAGCGGTTCGCGTGGAGTTGGGAGCGTCACACCGTTCGGTCGCCGCTCGGGATGTTGAACGCGGGCGCGAGGTTGACCTGCACGAGCTTCTCGCCGGTCTTTTCGGCCTGCACGGCCTGCGCGGCGTCGGGGTCGACAAAGTCGGAGTGGCACGAGGCCTTGCCTTCGACGGCGCCGACGGCCTTCTTCGTCTTCGATGCGAGCTTGTGGATCTCGTCGGGGCTGAGGACGCCGCGCTTCGCGAGGATCTCCTGCTGCTCGGCGGTGAGCGCGGCGCTCTTCACGGGCTTGCCGCGCTGGTACTCCTCGTCCTTGCCCGAGGCGAACTCCTGGATCTCCTTCGAGATGCGCACGCTGCACCAGTCGTGGCCGCACATCGCGCAGAAGTCGGTGTCGACATCGAGGTCCTCGTCGTGGTAGGCGCGCGCGGTGTCGGGGTCGAACGAGAGCTCGAAGTGCTTCTCCCAGTTGAGCGCGGCGCGGGCCTTGGTGAGCTCGTCGTCGCGGTCGCGCGCGCCGGGGATGCCGAGCGCGACATCGGCCGCGTGCGCGGCGATCTTGTAGGCGATGCAGCCCTGCTTGACGTCGTCCTTCTTGGGGAGACCGAGGTGCTCCTTGGGCGTGACGTAGCAGAGCATGCTCGCGCCGTGATAGCCCGCGGCGGTGGCACCGATGCAGCTCGTGATGTGGTCGTAGCCCGGGAAGATGTCGGTCACGAGCGGCCCGAGCACGTAGAACGGCGCGCCGTGGCAGAGGCGGCGCTGCAGCTTCATGTTGAACTCGATCTGGTCGAACGGCACATGGCCGGGGCCCTCGACCATGACCTGCACGCCCATGCGCCACGCGCGCTCGGTGAGCTCGCCGATGGTCTCGAGCTCGGAGAGCTGCGCGCGGTCGGTCGCGTCGGCGAGGCCGCCGGGGCGCAGGCCGTCGCCGATCGAGAAGGTCACGTCGTGGCGACGCATGACCTCGCAGATCTTCTCCCAGCCCGTGTACATGAGGTTCTGCTTGTTGTGGACGAGCATCCACTTGGCCAGCAGCGACCCGCCGCGCGAGACGATGCCGATGAGGCGCTTCTTGATGAACGGGAGGTGCTCCTTGAGCACGCCCGCGTGGATCGTGAAGTAGTCGACGCCCTGCTGCGCCTGGTGCTCGAGGGTGGCGAGGACCATCTCCTCGTTGAGGTCCTCGATCTTGCGGCCGATGATCATCGAGTAGATGGGCACGGTGCCGATCGGGACGGTGGAGTTGCGGCAGAGCGCGGCGCGGCATTCGTCGAGGTTGCCGCCGGTCGAGAGGTCCATGACCGTGTCGGCGCCCCACTTCTCGGCCCACTTGAGCTTCTCGACTTCCTCGTCGGTGCCGGAGGAGACGGGCGAGGCGCCCATGTTGGCGTTGATCTTGGTCTTGGACGCGCGGCCGATGGCCATCGGGTCGAGCTTGAAGCCGAGGTGCGCGCGGTTCGCGGGAATCACCATGCGGCCGGCGGCGATCTCGTCGCGGACTTCGGTCGCGGTGAGGTGCGGCTCGCGCTCGGCGACGCGCTTCATCTCAGGCGTGATGATGCCGAGGCGCGCGCTCTCAAGCTGCGTGATCGGGGTGAAGGACTTCGGGTGGATGACGCGGCGCCACTCGCCGCGGGCGTTGGCGAACTCGACGGAGTCGTAGGCGTCGCCGCAGCAGTTCGTGCACTTCACATGCGAGGGTTCAGCGAGTTCGACCGTCGACCAGCCGGCGGGAAGGAAGTCCCACGCGGTCTTGGCACTCGGCTCGGGCATGCCCGGCGTGTCGGGCGAGGCGAAGGCGTACGGGCCGCCGATGTCGGCGCGCTTGGCGAACGAGCCGGGCGTGGTGCCCTGCGCTGCGGTCGACGGGTTGTGCGCGCCGTGGAGGGGGAGGTCGTAGCTGGTGCCGAGCGTGGTGGCGGTGGTGATCATCGTGCTTCCTTCGGGCGCCGGTCGGCGGGCGACGGACGGTGAAGGAAGGCGCGGATCCGCGCATTCGCTTCCCTCCGCCGGTGCGAGCCGGATCAGGTTCAACGGGTGCTTCTCAGCGTCCTGCGTGTGTGGGACGCGCCCCGAGCGAGGCGGCAGTGTAGCCGAGCATCAGGCGTTCCACTGCTCGCGGGCCATCACGATGAAGTCGTTTGGGCCGAGGGACTTGCCCATCTGCCGGAGCATGTTCGAGATCTGCGCGGCGTGGTAGTGCTGGTGCGTGCAGACATGGAGGTAGATGTCGTGGGCGTTCGTGATGTAGGACTTGCCGTCGCGGACCCGCGGCATCGGTTTCGCGAGAAAGGCTGCGTCGTCGGCGCGGGCGAGCAGCTTCGCCCAGCGTGCGTCGAGGGGGGTCCAGGCCTCCTCGAGCGCCGCGAGCGTCGGAAACGCGCTTGCGGGCGGGATCATGAAAGCGGGGTCGCCTTCTTCGAGCACATTCGCCCAGACCATCTCGGCGCCCCAGAGGTGGACGATTGTGCCGAAGAGCGTGCCAACGCCCATCTCGAAGGGTCGATGGAGCTCCGCGTCGGAGCAGGTGCGCGCTGCGGCGAGGATCTTGGCGCGGGTCCACAGGCGGTGGTCGTGCAGGCGGCGGATGGTGTCGGCGGTGCTCATGCGCACACGATACGGCGGGTGCACGGCACGTGCCATGCAGTGCCTGGCACTGCATGGCACCTGCCTGACACCGCGAGCAATCGCTGAACACTCCGTCACTCCAGATGCTCACGACGGGATGCCTCCGTGCGCGGCACGTGCCGCGCAGTGCCTGGCACTGCGTGGC
>CAIXEV010000114.1 GCA_903918555.1 uncultured bacterium
CGAGCTGCGCTTCGGGAAGCTCGAAGGTTCCCGCCTGCTCGACCGGGTTCTGCGTCGCGATCACGAGGAACGGCGCCGGCAGGTCGTGCGTGGTGTCGCCGATCGACACGCGGCGCTCCTGCATCGCCTCGAGCAGCGCCGACTGCACCTTCGGGCTTGCGCGGTTGATCTCGTCGGCAAGCAGGAGGTTCGTGAAGATCGGGCCTTTGTGGATGCGGAATTCGCCCGTCTTCTGCTCGAGGATCTCGCTGCCGACGATGTCGCTCGGCAGGAGGTCGATCGTGAACTGGACGCGCGCGAACCTGAGGTCGATCGCCTTCGCCACGCTCTGCACGAGCAGCGTCTTCGCGATGCCCGGCACGCCTTCGAGCAGGAGGTGGCCGCCGGTGAGGAGCGCGATCAGCACGCGCTCGACGACGATGTCCTGGCCGACGACGGTGCGCGCGACCTCGGTGCGGATGTGATCGACGAACGGAGAGTGGCCCGTGGCGGGCGCGGACAGCGTGGTCATGTTCAGCGGGCCTCTTCTGCGAGGAACTTCTCGATGAGCGGCTTGATCTTGTCGGTCTTCACGCCCGCAGCGCGGATCTTGCCGCTGCGGTCGATGATGATGGTGGTGGGGAGCAGGTGGCGCGCGACGCCGTAGGCGCTCGCGGTCGTGCCGCCCGCCGTCATGCCTCCTTCGGGTTCGGGCGCCTTGCGCTGGCCGTCGAGGCCGAATGGCATGGTCGCCTTCGCGGCGGCCGCCATCTGCTCGACGGCCTTGCGCTCGGCGCGCGAGTCTGCGATCACCGCAAACACGACGCCTTGAGCCGCGAACTCCTTCTCGAGCGCCGCGAAACGCTCGAGCTCGCGCGCGCTCAATGCGCCGAGCGGAGTCGTGAAGTGAAGCGCGACCACGGAGCCCTTCCAGCTCGAGGTCCAGCCGGCGGCGGGCGCGTTCGCGACCCAGTCGACGCCGGCGATCTTCTCCGCGAGCGCGGGTTCCTTGCCCTCAACCGCACGCAGCGCCTGCGGCCGCTTCGCGCCGCCGATGTAGGTTTCGGCCGGAAACTCGCCCGCGGCGCTCGCGCTGCCGGCTTCGGGCGCCGCTTCCTTGAGCAGCATCTCGACGACATCGGCGACATGGTTCGGAATCAGCCCGGCCGCGCGCACCACGCCCGCGCGGTCGATCACGACATAGGTCGGCCAGAACTGCACATTGAACGCCTTCGCCGACGGACCGCCCGACTTGTCCTTCGCGAGCGCGTAGTTGATCTTCTTCTCCTTCGCGACCTTGTCGGCGCTTTCCCAGCCGGCGTTCGAGTCGTGGACGCCGATGAAGACGAGGTCGCCCGAAGCCTTGTGCTTCTCGACGAGCGCGACATTCTCGGGAATCGCCGCCATGCACGGGCCGCACCAGGTCGCCCAGAAGTCGACGACGACGACCTTGCCCTTGTTCGCCGTCACCGAGGTCTCCGCGCCGATCCACGCATCGCTCTCGAGCGTCGGCGCTGGCTTGCCTTCAAGCGCCTTGAGCACAGCGGGGCGGTTGGCGCCGTCGAAGAACCACTCGTCGGGAATCGCCGGCGGCGCGGCGTGCAACGGCGGCGAGATCGCAAGCGGTGCAAGCGTGATGCTGAGGGTGACTGCGGCGCGCGCGGCGAGGCGGACAATCGCGGGAAGCGTCATGGTGCGAGTGTAACCGCACAAAACCAGCAAACCGCCTGCGCCGTTGCGGATTTTCGGGTGTGTCGGGCGATTCTCGCGCGGGCTGCGCGCGAGTGCATCAGCGGGGTCGCTGCGACTCGTCGGGAGTGCCCGTCGCCGCGGCCTTTCCGAACCGCGTTCGCGCCCACAGTGCGGGCACCGCGACCGACCAGCTCGGGATGATGCCGACGCCCGGGATCGCCTCGAGCAGGAAGGCGATGATCAGCTCCGGGCGGAGTCCCCCGAGGCAGAGCGCGAGCATGAGCCCGACGAAGATGTCGAACGCCACGACGCCGAATTCGCCGAAGGGAAGGCCGATGGTGTCGGCGAGTACCGCAACCGCCATCGCGACCGCGAAGCGGATGTTGGAGACGCCGGCGTGGAACTTCCGTGCGGGCGGCGCCGCGCCTTGGGGCGCGCTCGGCGGAGAGCCCGGCGCAGAGTTTGTCGGCAAGCTATTCATCGGCTGACTCCTGAAGAGGTTCGCGTAGCGTACGGCATGGCGTGGCGGATTGGCGCCGCCCGTACACTCGAAGCATGCAGAGCGGTCTCCTTCTCCTTCGATCGGCGCTGATTTCGATGTCTGGCGCGCTGGTTCCGACATTCGCCCCTCTCGCGGCCGCGCAGGTCGCGCTGGCCGCGCCAGCCGCGCAGGCCGCCGCGACCGACGCGCAGCGCATCGTCGGGCTGATCCGCGCCGCTGCGCCAGCGGCTGTCGCGGCCGACCCCGACCGCGCGCGCGACCTCGTGGTCGAGATGCGCTGGGAGGGCGATCTCGCGCAACCCGTGCTGCGAAACGCGGGCGCGGCGCCCGTCGCCGTCAAGGAGGTCGTGCTCTTCGACATCGCGCACGGGCTCGCGCCGGCGACGCCGTTCTACGGCGAGGGGCTCCAGATGCTCGCGCAGACGGCGGGCACGCTTGCGGCGCCGGTCGATGTCGGCGACTACCCGGATCGGTCGCACTACCGGCTTCCCGAGCCCGAGGGCTTCCGCCGCGTGTACTCGCTTGTCACGCTCGAGCCTGCGTCCGACGCCCAGATGCTGGTCGCGTTCACCTCGTGCTCGCGCTTCGTCGGCGCGTTCGATGTGTCGTCGACGCGGCTTCGCGCCGTGGTCGATTGCGAAGGGCTCGTGATTCCCGCGGGTTCCGCTTGGCCGCTCGAGGGCGTGCTCGCGGCGACGGGCGGCTCGCGCGGGGCGTTGCTTTCGCGGCTTGCAGGCGAGGTGACGAAGATCCATCCGCGTACGGCGTATCCCGCGCCGCCCGCGGGCTGGTGCTCGTGGTACTGCTTCGGTCCGCGCGTGACGGCGAAGGATGTGCTCGACAACCTCGGCGCGATGGAGCGCGACTACCCGGATCTTGCGTTCGTGCAGATCGACGACGGATACCAGCCGACGATGGGCGACTGGCTCGACACGGGGCCGGGTTTCGGCGGCAAGCCCGTGCAGGACATCCTGCGCGAGATCGAGTCGCGCGGCCGCGAGCCCGCGATCTGGGTGGCGCCGTTCGTCGCGAGCCCGGACTCGAAGCTGCTGCGCGATCATCCCGACTGGTTCGTGAAGGGCGACGACGGCAAGCCGATGCCGAGCGACCGCGTGATGTTCGGCGGCTGGCGGCTCGGGCCGTGGTATGTGCTCGATGGCACGAATCCTGCGGTGTTGGCGCATTTCGAGCGTCTCTTCGCCACGATGCGACGCGAGTGGGGCGTGAAGTACTTCAAGCTCGACGCGGTGTTCTGGGGCATGATGCGCGGCGGGCGGCTGCACGACCCGAGCGCGACGCGCGTCGAGGCGTACCGCGCCGGCATGCGCGCGATCCGCCGCGGCGCGGGCGACGACGCGTACATCCTCGGCTGCAATCATCCGATCTGGCCGAGCCTCGGGCTCATCGACGGCTCGCGCAGCTCGCTCGACATCGAGCGCAACTGGAAGAGCGTGTCGCGCACGGGCCGCGAGAACCTGCTGCGCGCTTGGCAGAACGGCGCGCTCTGGTGGAACGATCCCGACACGCTCGTGCAGACGGGCTTGCCCGACGACGAGGCGCGATTCCACGCGACGCTCGTCCATGCGACGGGCGGCGCGATGCTCGCGGGCGACGATCTCTCGCGATTGCCCGCGAACCGCGTGTCGGTCGTGCAGGCGCTGTCGCGCCCGACGGGCGTCGCGCCGGCGTTTGCGGATCTCTCGCTGTCGGTCGCGCGCATCGACCTCGGCGAGGGCCGCGCGCGCTACGCGTTCTTCAACTGGACCGACGCGCCCGTCGACCTGCGCGCGCAGCTTGAATTCCCAGCGTTTGCGCGCGATGTCTGGTCGGACCAGGAACTCGGAAAGATCGAGAACGCAATCGAGGTCAAGGCGCTCGCACCGCGCTCCGCGCGCCTCATCGAGGTGCACTCGACGGTCGAGGAGCGGTAGCGGCGCGGGCCGCACGCCACGCGGATGCGTCGAGTGCGAGCGAGAGGCCCAGCTGCGACGCGAGGCGTTCGCAGGCATCGGTCGTCGCGCGGCGCGCGCGTGCCGCGGGAATCCCGCGTTCGGGCCAGATCCGGTTGACGCGCAGCGCTGCGCGTGCGCGATCGCTTTCGAGGTCGATGCGCGCGGCGAGCGTCTCGCCCGCGAGGACGGGCATCGTGTAGTAGCCATGCACGCGCTTCGCGGCAGGCACGAACGCCTCGAAGCGGTAGTCGAATCCGAAGAGCTCGGCGAGGCGCGGGCGTTCGCGGATGAGCGGGTCGAACGGCGTCAGCAGGCGCGGCGTTTCGTCGGGTTCGACGCGCGAAGCCGCGCGCTTCCAGTCGAGCCGCGCGAAGCCCGCGAGCGGCGCGCGGCCGAGGCGTTCGAGCGCGACCGCTGCGATTTCGCCGCGTTTTGCGGCCGTTTCGCACCATGCCTTCGCCTCGGCCGGCGTGATCGCCCACACGAAGTGCGCGATCTCGCGCGGCGTCGCGGCGCCGAGGCGCTCGAGCGCCGACACGCACGCCCACGCGATCAGCGCATCGCGCGAGGGCTGCGCCGGCAGCGCGCCGTGCACGCGCTCGGCGAGGTCGTAGACCTTCTCGAATCCGCGCCGCGAGTGCACCGCGACCTCGCCCGTGCGCCAGAGGAACTCGAGCGCGGCCTTGTGCGGCGACCAGTCCCACCAGCCCTCGCTCTTGCGCGCGTTCGCGGGCCGCGGGAAATCGCGCGTCGCCAGCGGCCCGCGCGCCCCGAGCGCCTCGCGCACCTCGAGAATCGTGCGCCGCCAGTTGCGGCCGAGGCGCTCGCGCATCCACGCGCTCTGCCCGAGGCGCGCGCGGCTCCGCTCGAAGCGGTGCGTCCACCACGGGAGCCAGTCGCCGCGGATCACGCTCGCGTCGTGCGTCCAATGTTCGAACGCGTGGCGCGTGGTCTCGGTGTGATGCGCGAGATGCGCGTGTTCGTAGCCATCGAGCCGGGCGTGAAAGATGAGGTGATGGGCGCGCTCGACCGAGCTGATGCTGTCGACCTGCACGAATCCAAGCTCGCGCACGATCGCGATCACGCGCGCCTTCGTCGCGCGCGCGGGCGCGCGGTCGAGCGCGCAGCCCGCAAGCAGCAGCCGCCGCGCCGATTCGATCGGCACGGTGTCGGAGGCGGATGATGCTCGGCGCGCAGGCATAGACGAGGCGTCGCGCAGACTACCGACTCGACGATCGGAGCGAAGTCAAGAGCGACGAGCATTGTGAAACCGACCTTGCGCCCTTCGCGGCTTCGTGCTCTAGGGGACGGAGCCCGAGTCACGCAGAAAGTGAGGGCGAGGCCCGCCGCAACGGTGCTGCGGACACGACTGCGCGCCTTGAATGCAATTGCGTGCCTTTGCGCACGGATGCGGAGGACTGAACCCATGAAGGCGATCGATTCGGCTGCAATCCTCGTCGTTGACAACGACGCGTCGGTTCGAAAGTACCTCGCGCATGTCATCCAAGGCGCGGGGTACAGCTGCGTGACAGCCGCGACGGGCGCGCAGGCGCTCGCGGAGTGGCAGGAGCGTAGCTTCGACCTTGTCGTCACCGATCTCAAGATGCCGAACGGAGACGGCATCGCGCTTGCGAAGGTGTTGCAGCGCTCGGAGGCCGTGCCGATCATCTTCATCACCGGTTTCGCCGGCAACCACAGGAAGGCGATCGCCCAGGTGAAGGGTGCCGCGGTGCTCGAGAAGCCGTTCGACGCGGAGGACCTCCTTCGTCTCATCAAGATGAAGCTCGAGGGAAAGCCGATCGGCGAGGACGGCCGGCAGGTGACCGAGGACGAGCGGCGGCACTGGCAGACAGGCGGCCTCGCAAGCAGCATCTGGCACGAGGGCCTCACGCTCCCGCGTACGGGCGGCGGCGACGAGGACATCGACAACCTTGGCGACGAGGAGGCGGACAACCAGGGGCTGAAGTAGGTTCGTGCAGGTTCGTTCGTCATTGCATCCCGTGCCTTGCGCGACGATGATCTCCAAAGCCGCCGCGGCCTTTCCGCGGCGCATGGAGGATCGATGGCGATTGACGGCTCGAACGAAGGCTGGTCCGAACGCGACGCGGCGCTCATCAAGGCGGCGCGCAAGCTTGCCGCGCGGCACATGGTGCGCGATGGCGACGGGTTCAGGCTGTCGAAGCACGATTCTGCCGACATCGGCGCGTTCGAGGATGGCGATCATCCGCTGATTCCCGAGGCCGCGGGCGGCAAGGACGGCATGAAGCAGGCGACCAAGGACCTGCTCGCCGACGGCGTGCGCATCGTCAGCCGCATGCAGGACATGCTCTACGCGCAGAACCGCTGGTCGGTGCTGCTCGTCTTCCAGGCGATGGACGCGGCCGGCAAGGACGGCGTCATCAAGCATGTGATGAGCGGCATCAACCCGCAGGGCTGCGAGGTGCATTCGTTCAAGGCGCCGAGCGCCGAGGAGCTCGACCACGACTTCATGTGGCGCTGCACGCGTCTGGCGCCGCGTCGCGGGATGATCGGCATCTTCAACCGCTCGTACTACGAGGAGGTGCTCGTCGTGCGCGTTCACCGCGAGTACCTCGCGAAGCAGCAGCTGCCCCCCGAGCTCGTCACCGACGACATCTGGGACGAGCGCTTCAAGGACATGCGCGCGTGGGAGCGCTACATGGCGCGCAACGGCACCATCGTGCGCAAGTTCTTCCTGAATGTCTCGCGCGACGAGCAGAAGAAGCGCTTCCTCGAGCGGATCGACGACCCCGCGAAGAACTGGAAGTTCAGCTCCGCCGATGTCGCCGAGCGCGCGCACTGGGACGAGTACATGGACGCGTACGGGGACATGATCCGCAACACCGCGAGCGACAACGCCCCGTGGAGCGTCGTGCCCGCCGACAACAAGTGGTACACGCGGCTTGTCGTCGCCGCGACCGTCATCGACGCGCTCGCGTCGGTCGACCCGCGCTACCCCGTGCTCGACGACGCGGGAAAGTCGCGTCTTTCCGCGGCGCGCGCCGAGCTGATGGCGGAGTGAGCGGGACCCGAGCGATCAGATCTTCTTCTGGCTCTTGAGCGTGGCGCCGAGCATCTTGTAGAGGACGCGCGCGCCGACATTCGCGTTCCAGTCCTCGCCGTTCGGGCCGGGCGCGACCTCGACCAAGTCGAAGCCGACGATGCGGCGGCCGCTCTTCGCGAGCACCTCGAACAGGTGGGAGACCTCGGGGAACGAGAGCCCGCCGGGGACGGGCGTGCCTGTGTTCGGGCAGTGGTCCGGCGACAACCCGTCGATGTCGAAGGAGATGTAGACCTCCTTCGGCAGCGCCGCGACGATGTCCTTGCAGATCGCGCCCCACGGCGTTCCCGCGAACTGGCGGTCGCGGATCGCCTGGTCGTAGAAGACCTTCACGCGGCTCATCGAGTTCTCCGCGAACGCGCGCTCGCGTGCGCCGAAGTCGCGGATCCCGACCTGCACGAGCCTCGACACGCGCGGGATGCGCGTCATCACATTGTGGTAGATGCTCGCGTGCGAGAAGGTGAAGCCTTCGAACGCCTCGCGCAGGTCCATGTGCGCGTCGATCTGCAGCACGCCGAGGCCCTTGTGGCGCTTGGCGAGCTCCTCGATCAGCCCGAACGGGCTCGCGTGGTCGCCGCCCAAGAGCGCGGGAATCGCGCCGCGGTCGAGGATCGCGCGCGCCTCGTGCGCGACGAACTCGTTCACGCTCGCGCTCGCGGCGTTCACCGCGGCCAGCGCCTTCGCGTGCGCGCGGTTGCCGGGCTCCGCGCCGCCGGCCGCGATGATGGGCTCGGCGGCCTTGCGCGCCGACTTCGACAGCGCCGTGATCTTGCGCGAGATCGGCAGCATCGCGATGCCCGCCTTCCAGATCGCGCCGTACTGGAGATCCTCGAGATCGACCTGCTTGCTCGCCTCGAGCACGGCCTCGGGTCCGCGCGCCGTGCCGGGGCGGTAGCTCGTGGTCGCGTCGAACGGCACGGGGATCAAGACCACGCTCGCGTCGGCGGGAGCGGTCGCGAGGCCGAACAGGCCGTCGCCGGTGGCTGCGGCGTCCGGGTCGAAGCCTTCGTCGAGGTGCGGGGCGACGGCGGGGGAGGCGGAATGCTTGCGGGCGGGCATCGCGGCAATGTAGACGCTGCAGCCGCCGCTGGGATTTGGTCGATTCTCAGGCGCGCGGTGAGACGGATTCCCGCCATCCGCGCATCCGCCGCCTCGACCCGCGTGCTTTCAGCCGGAACTTCCATCGCCGAACTTCCATCGCCGAACCTCCATCGCCAAATCTCCATGAAGACCCACACCCGACTCTCCGCGCTCCTCCTCTCCGGCCTCGTCGCGACGGTGCTCGGTGTTCCCGTGTTTGTCGCCACCGCGCCGGTCCTCGCGCGGGCCGAACTCGCGGCGGCGACCGAAGTCGCGGTCGACGCGCCGATCACGGCCGTCACGCTCTACCGAGGTCGCGCGATGGTGACGCGCACCGGCGTGCTGCCCGACGGACAGGGCAGCTTCGAGGTGCGGATCAGCGGGCTTCCGGCCTCGATCGAGTCGGGCTCGCTTTCCGCGCGCGTGACCGGCGCCAAGGTGCTCGATGTCCGCTACAGCGAGACGCTCCTCGAGACCGACGCCGCGACGAGCACCGACCTACGCGGCGCCACCAAGGCGCTCGAGGAAGCGCGCCGCACCGCGGCGAAGCAGGAGATGCAGTCGCGCATGATCAACGAGCAGAGCGACCTCCTCAACGCGATCTCCGCGAAGACCGCTGCCGAGGTCGGCAAGGACTTCGGCTCGAAGAACCTCGATCCGGCGGCGCTCTCGGCGCAGATCAAGTTCCTCTCGCAGTCGCGCGAGGAGATCATCACCCAGCGCCTCGCGCTCGACACCGCGCGCGCCGCGACCAACGACCAGATCAAGTCGCTCGAGGCGAAGATCCGCGCGCTCGGCGGCCGCACCAAGACCGCGCGCGAGGCGATCGTCACCGTCGGCAAGTCGCAGGCGGGAACCGCGACGCTCGCGCTCAACTACCTCGTCGCCGACGCTGCGTGGGCGCCGCGCTACGCGGTGCGCGCGACCGACGCCGGCGACGACGCGCTCGACCTCGTGACGATCGAGCTGAACGCCGAGATCTCGCAGCGCACGGGCGAGGAATGGAAGGACATCGCGCTCACGCTCTCGACCGCGGAGCCCGGCCGGCGCCCGGCGCCGCCCGAAGTGAAGCCCGAGTTCCTCGCCGTCGCGGAGCCTGTCGTCGCGGGCGAGACGGTCCGCGCGTCGGCCCGCCGACCGAGCAGCCCGGGCGGCGGAGGCTACGGCGGCATCGGAACGGGCGGCATCATCGGGGACCCCGGCACGGATCCAGGCAGCATCAACACGGGGAGGATGTACGACCTCGCGTACGCCGACGCCGAGGCCGTCGGCGGCGCGATCGTGAACTACACGATCCCGCGCAAGGTGACGATCCCGACCGACGATTCGCGCACGCGCTCGCAGCGCGTCGCGTCGTTCGACTTGAAGCCCGAGTTCACGCATGTCGTGCATCCGATCGCGGATCCGACCGTGTACCTGCGCGCGAAGGCGCGCAACACGACCGGCACGCAGCTCGTCGCAGGCGAGGCGCGGCTCTTCGTCGGCGACGATTCGGTCGGCATGGCCGACTTCCCCGAGGTCGCGCCCGGCGGCGAACTGACGCTCTGGCTCGGCGGCGACGCGCGCTACGAGGCGCGCCGCATGCTCGTCGAGAAGGACGCGCGCGAGCAGGGCGTGTTCGGCAAGGACGATGTCACCGCGTGGAAGTGGCGCATCGACATCACTTCGGGCGCGAAGGGCTCGACGCAGCTCGAGGTCATCGACCGCGTGCCCGTCTCGCGCGACGAGAAGATCAAGATCGAGCTGAAGGATCTGTCGACGCCGCTCTCGACCGACGCGAAGTACCTCGCCGACGACCGCCCGCGCGGCATCTTGCGCTGGTCGTTCGCGATGCCGGGAATCGGCAAGGACGGCAAGCCCTCGACCAAGAGCATCTCGTGGACCGTGCGCCAGTCCGTTCCCGCGGGAATGCGCATCGTCCCCGCGGCCGAGTGACGGCCCCGCGAAATTTTCCAAAGCGCCCCGCGGGCTCTTCTCGCGCGGGCGCTTTGTGGTTGAATGTCGCGCATGTCCACCGATCCGAACCTGACGCGCCGTCGTTTCGTCTTCACCGCGCTCGCGACACCGGTCGCCGCTGGCCTCGCCTCGCAGATCGCCGCGGGCGCTGCGCCTGCGTTCCTCCGCGGAGGGCTCAACCAGAACTCGAAGCTGCGCGTCCTCAAGGTCGGCGTCGGCGGCATGGGCAACGCCGACCTCTCGCAGGTCGCGTCGCACAAGATGGTCGACATCGTCGGCCTCTGCGACATCAGCCAGATCCAGCTCGACGGCTGGACCAAGGACTCGAAGGACGACAAGGGCAACACGAAGCCCGCGCGATTCCCGGGCGTCGCGACCTTCCGCGACTGGCGCGAGGCCTACGCGAAGCTCGACAAGAACTTCGACGCGGTCGTCTGCTCGACCGCCGATCACATGCACGCGCCGATCTCGATGGCGGCCATGAACCTCGGCAAGCATGTCTACTGCCAGAAGCCGCTCGCGCAGGGCGCGTGGGAGAACCGCGCGCTGGCGCAGGCCGCGGCGCGCATGCCGAATGTCGTCACGCAGATGGGCACGCAGCGCATCGCCACCAAGTGGCGCCAGTGGGGCGGACAGCTCCTGCGCGAGCAGGTCGTCGGCCCGATCAGGGAGATCTATGCGTGGACGAACCGTCCCGCGGGCTGGTGGCCGCAGGGCAATCCGCGTCCTGAAGGCGCGGACCCGATCCCCGAGGGCCTGTCGTGGGACCTCTTCCTCGGCACCTCGGCCGAGCGGCCGTACAAGGACGGCTACACGCCGTTCGCGTGGCGCGGCACGATCGACTGGGGCACCGGCGCGTTCGGCGACATGGGCTGCCACATGCTCGATGTGCCGTTCTACGAGCTCGACCTCGGTTCGCCGGTGTCGGCGATCTGCCATCCGGTCAAGCCGTCGAGCGACCAGTTCCCCGAGAGCGAGTCGGTGGTGATGAAGTACGCGCCGTGCTCGATGACCTCGAAGGACGGCCTCACGCTGAAGTGGTTCGACGGCGGCCAGTTCCCCGACTTCAAGTCGATCGGCCTGCCCGAGGGCTGGGAAGGCGGCGAGCAGGGCAAGAATGTCGTGCGCGGCGACGGCGGCGTGATCCTCGTCGGCGAGAAGGGCACGATGTGGTTCCCGATCGAAGGCGCGTGGAGCCGCGTGTTCCACGACGGCAAGCCCGTCGAGCTCAAGCCGGTCGAGTATCCGCAGACCAACCACTGGCACAACTGGGTCGACGCGTGCCTCAACGGCAAGAAGGACGCGTGCGTGTCGCGCTTCGAGAAGGGCGGCCGCATGTGCGAGAGCCTCTCGATCGGCGCGATGAGCGCGCTCGAGCCCGGAAAGGTGCTCGAGTACGACGCCGCGAAGTGCGTCTTCAAGAACAGCGCCGTCGCCAGCGCCGCGCTGCGCCGCACCTACCGCAAGGGCTGGGAAGTCGCGGGTCTCTGAGCGGGATTCACGCGCGTTTCGCAACGCCGCCTGAAATCGCGCGGGGTTCGATTCGGAAGCACGGCGCCATGAAGCGATACTGGCTCTCGGTCGGCGACGGACAGACCTACGGCCCCTACACCGTGGAGGAACTCCGCGCCATGTCGGCGCAGGGGCGGCTCAACGGCAGCTCGATGGTGTGCGAGGAGGGCGCGCAGCAGTGGACTGCTGCGAGCGCCGTGCTCTTCGCCGGAGAGGGCGCGCCGCCGCCTCCGCCGCCGAACGCGCCGCCCGTGCAGCCTCCGCCGTTCGCGCAGGCCGCGTACCCATCTGGATCGATGGCCGCGCAGAACCCAAACGCCAAGAGCAGGATCGCGGCAGGGCTCTTCGGCATCCTGCTCGGTTCGCTTGGTGTCCACAATTTCTACCTTGGCTACATCGGCAAGGGAGTCGCGCAGCTGCTGATCACGGTGCTCTCATGCGGCTGGCTCTGGATCGTGTCGTGGATCTGGGGCCTCATCGAAGGCATCATGATCCTGAGCGGTTCCACGAAGACAGACGCCAACGGCGTGCCGTTGCGCGACTGAGGTCGGCTGAGATCGCCGCGGCCGAAAATTCGGCCGAGAGTTTCAGCGGCCAAAGATCCGGCCGAGAGTTTTAGCGGCCGAAGATCCGGCCGAGAACGCCGCCCGACGCCTTCTCATGCTTGATGAGGATGTCGAGCTCGCCCTTGTCGAAGTAGATGCCGCCGCAGGCGGTGCACTCGTCGATCACCACGGTCTCGAAGAGCTTCTCGGCCATCTTGCCGCCGCACTTCGGGCAGCACATCCAGTGCGCGGCCTTCTGCGAGCCGGCGGCGGCCTGCTGACGCTTGGCGTCAAGATCGGCGCGCATCTTGGCGAGCGCCTCCTGCTCCTGCTTCTTGAAGGCGGCGTCTTCGTGGCTGTATCCAGAGGGTTCGGTGGTTCCGGTCATTGTGCAGGTTCCGCGGGATTTGCGTGAGTCGGAGAGGATAGCAGGGCTGGAGACGCCCGGTGTCCGCGCGTTCCTGCGCGGAAACGAGCGAAGGCCTTGGAACTGCAGCGAAACTGGGTAGGATTTGACGCATTCGGGCGGGTCGGCCTCCGCGTTGGAGCCTGCGCGTCTCGCGGATCGGCGTTGAGGATTGCTCCCGATGAAGTACTGGCTCTCAAACGGTGACGGACAGGTCTACGGCCCGTACACCGTCGGGGAACTGCGCGGCTTCGTGGGCGATGGGCGAGTGACGGGCTCGTCGCAGCTCTGCCAGGAGGGGACCAACGACTGGGTCTCCGCCACCGCGATGCTGGGCGTCGGGCTTGCAGGCGTTCCGCCGACCGCGCCGACGGCGGTATCCCCGTCGGGCTTCCCATCCGGCGCGTCCGAGTTCTGGCAGCCCGTGGGCATCGTGCTGCCGATCCTCTCGATCCTCCTCTGCTGCCTGCCCGCGGGGATCGTCTCGCTCGTCTACGCGACGAACGCCAACACCAAGGCGGCCGCAGGCAACATGAGCGGCGCCGAGGCCGACAAGAAGTCGAGCGCATTGTGGCTGCGGATCTCGGTGCTGCCCACGATCGGTGTCATCATCGTCTATCTCATCATCGCGCTCGTCGGCGCATTCACGAACTGGTGAGCAAGGAGTCGCGCATGGCAGACCTGAATGTCGAGATCTGGGACGCAACTGGAAACAAGCGGACGCCCGCGACGCTCCCCGACGACGCGCCCGTCTCGAAGATCATCTATGTCCTCGTCGAGCGCATGACGCTGCCGACCGTCGGCCCCGACGGCATGCCGCTTGCGTACAAGTTCCATCACAAGAACAGCGGGCGCCAGCTCTCCGACTCGGAGACGCTGGGCGCGGCGGGCGTGCGCGAGAACGACATCCTGCGGCTCCAGCCCGAGATCACGGCGGGCGGCGCTCGCCACGGAGCCGGCGCGCATGCCGCTTCGCGTGGCCATTGACGACGCCGTCGAGCGCGCGGTGCGCGCGTTCCTCGCGGCGGACACCACGCGCGAGCGCGGCGGGTTTCTCGTCGGCCGCCTGGCTGCGCGCACGGGAGACGCCACCGAGGTGCGCGCGTTCATCGCGTGCCCCGACGCGCCGTCGACGGCCGTGAGCCTCACCTTTCGCGCCGAGGAGTGGCAGCTCGTGCACGCGCACGGGCCCGTCGCCTGCGGCGCGGCGGGAATCGTGGGCTGGGTGCATTCGCATCCGTCGATGCCGGTCGAGATGTCGGGGCGCGATCTCTTCATCCAGCGGCACTTCTTCTCCGACGAGCGGCAGGTCGCGTGGATCCGCGATCCGGTCGACGGCGGCGAGGCGCTCTGGCACTGGACCGACGACGGCATCGCGCGCGCCGAGCGGGTCGCTGCGGAAGGAGCGGGCCCATGAGCGACGCGAAGCAAGGCGAGGCGGTCGTGGTGCGCGTCGACGCTGGCGAAGGGCGCTTCCACCGCCACGGGCTCATCAAGTGGTGGGACCAGGAGAGGCTGTCGCGCTCGACGGCGCTCGTGCTCGGCGTCGGTGCGCTCGGCAACGAGATCGTGAAGAACCTCTGCCTGCTCGGCGTCGGACACATCCGCATCGTCGACCTCGATGTCGTCGAGAACTCGAACCTCTCGCGTTCGCCGCTCTTCCGCGAGCGTCACGAGGGAATGCCGAAGGCGTTCGCCGCCGCCGAGAGCGCGCGCGAGCTCTACCCGGCGGTGTAGGTCGCGCCGATGCGGATCGACATCGTGCACGGGCTCGGCTGGGGCCACTACGCCGACGCCG
>CAIXEV010000115.1 GCA_903918555.1 uncultured bacterium
GGAACTGGGCGCGAACGGGGTGCTGGGCAAGCGGAAGTAGTGCGCGCGCGGGTTGCGCTGGAATTGCGTTACGCCGCGATCCCTTCACTCACTTGCCTGGGGTGCTCCCCGCCGCGGGTCGAACGCAATCTGACCTGAACCGTCCCTGGACCCTTGCAGGCGCTGCTGTCCTGCTGTCTACTTGGTTCGAGAAGCGCCGCGCGGTCCTCGCTCGGCAAGACTCCGATGTGCTCGACTGATGTTCCAACATCGACCGAGGGATCCGCGCCGGGCGCATCGCCCGATGCCGTCGGCTTCGACACGCTCTACCGCCGCCTCCGCGCGATCTGCGGGCAGCGGCTCCAGGCCGAGCGGCTCGAGCACACGCTGCAGGCGACGGCGCTGGCGAACGAGGTCTGGATGAGGCTGCACGAGCTCGACCCTGTGAAGGCGTCCGACCCCGGCAACGCCACCCGCTGGTTCGTGGCGAATGCCGTGGTCGCCGTCCAGCATGTCCTGGTGGATCACGCACGGAGGCGGCTTCGCATCCGGCGGGGCGGTGGGCGTAGACGAAGCGAACTCACCGAGGATGTCGCACAGGGGGACTCCAGACTCGACCAAGAGGCCGCCGAGCGGGTGGTGGCGGCGAGCCAGCTCCTCCGCGAACTCGCCGATCACGCTCCACGCCAAGCCGAGATCGTCGCACTTCGCTTCTACGGAGGGCTTTCTTTGCGACAGATCGCTGCCCACATGGGAACCTCCGAGCCGACGGTACGCCGTGAACTCGCCTTCGCGCAGGTGTGGCTCGGCAGCCGGCCGGGCGCCGCGGGCTGGTTCGAGCCGTGAGAAAGGCGGGATCTTCCGAGGTGGCTGCGCGGATTGCGACGCATGGCGGCCGCGACGACGCATGTCCGACCATGAGCGGATCGCTTGAGATCCCGACCTCGGTGGAGGCGCGCGAGGCATTCGCGGCGGCTGTGGAGCGCGATCCCGCGCGTCCGCAGAGCGTGCTGCAGTCTGCCGATCTCACGCCCGAAGTGCGCCGCGAGGTCGAACTCCTCGTGAAGGCCTACGAGCGCGGCCGCGCGATCGAGCGCGCGCTGTGCGCGTCGAATCGCGCGATCGACCAGGTCATCGCCGATGTCGAGCGCGTGCGCACGGCGCCGATCGACCACTCGATTCCCACGCTTGTCGGGGCGTATCGCGTGGAGGGCGTCCTCTCGCGCACCGCTCGCTCGGTCGTGGTGCTCGCCCAGCAGGAGCGGCCGATCCAGCGCGAGGTTGCGCTCAAGCTGCTGTTCGAGGACGCGTCGAACCCCGACATCGCGGCGCGCGTCGAACTCGAGCGGCAGATCCTCGCGTCGCTGGAGCATCCGAACATCGCGCGGATCTACGACTTCGGCGTCGATGAACGGAAGCGGCCCTACATCGTGATGGAGCGGGTGCGCGACGGGACGATCACAGAGTGGTGCGAGTCCGCCGGCAAGGGCCGCGACGCGCGGCTCTCGGGATTCCTGCAGGTGGTCGAGGCGATCCGCTACGCGCATGCCCGCGGCGTCCTGCACTGCGACCTGAAGCCCGCGAACATCCTCATCCAGGAGCTCGAGGGCGCGCCATATGCGAAGGTGATCGACTTCGGCATCGCGCGCGCGTTCGGCGGGGCGCTTGCCGAGCGCGCCGCGCTCATCGATCTCCCCCAGTCGATCGGAACGCTGCTCTCGATGAGCCCCGAGGCGCTGGCACCCGGCGGCGCGGAGCTCGATGTCCGCACCGATGTCTTCGGACTCGGACTGGTGCTCTTCGAACTCCTGGCGGGCCGGCCACCGCGGGTGGCGCGCGAGGGCGACCTCGCGGGGACCGTGCGCGATCTCCTCGAGCAGCCCGTTCCGAGGCTTGTGACGGTGGAGCCCACGACAC
>CAIXEV010000116.1 GCA_903918555.1 uncultured bacterium
GAAGCCTCCGTAGACGAACTCCGAGAGCGGGTCGTAGCCGCCCGCGATGACGAAGTCCACGGCGCCTGATTCGAGCAGGCTGCATGCGTGGTTCACGGCGCTGAGGGCGGACGCGCAGGCGCACGAGACCGTGAGCGTGGGCCCAGAAATGCCGCAATCGCGAAGGGCGTGGGACAGAACCGATGACGCGCAGGTCCGCGCGTACGCGTCGTCGGCCTCATCGAGCGAGGACGCCTCGTCGGCCCGCATGCCCACGCCGCAGTGGCGCATGCCTGCGAGGGTGGTGCCAAGCACGATGCCCCAGCGCTCGGGGCCGGCATCGATCGACGCACGGTCACTGGCAGACAGAAGGTCGGCGATGGTGCGGCGCAGGAGAATCTCGGCGCGCCACGCGCCACGGTCCGAGCCAGAGAGCGGGACCTCGCCGGCGCCTGCATCGACCTTTGGAGTCTGCTCAAGATCGCTTGGCGTGCGGACGCCTACCTCGCTGCGGCGAAGCGCTGCGACGGTTTCCTCGAGCGTGTTCCCGAGAGCGGAACGAATGGCGACGCGTGTGATCGCGACGGGGGTCATTGGAACTGGCTCCTCCGAACGAACAGCGCGGCGACCGAGAGGCATGCCGCGGTGAAGACAGCGAGGCTCAAGAGCTCGACGGGGGCGGACCGTCCATCGATCGCGCGCACGCAGGCTTCGATGGACCAGCCGGTGAAGATCAGGCGAGAGGGGCTTGTGAGAGCCTCGGGCAGCAGCACCGTCGGCACCATGCTTCCTCCCAGTCCGGCGAGGACGAGCGTGAATACAGGCGCGATCGCGGTGAACCTTGCGCGGTTTCCGCACGCCTCGGACAGCGCGACCACGAACGCCGCGCACGAGGCGGCGCCCGCGACCGCCGCTCCCGCGAGCCCGAGCGGCGACGCAGGCACCAGTCCGAAGGCGATTGCCGCGAAGGCGAGAGTCGCGACGAGCTGCGAAAGCGCGATCACGGTGAGCGCAGCGAACTGCGCGAGCATGCGGGCTGTCGAGGATACGCCGAGCGAGCGAAGACGCTCGCCGAGCCCGGCCTCGTCGTCGCCGAGGCCCCGCGCGGCAAGCGACGAGAGCGCGAACAGCATGAACAAGACCGGAATGCCCGGCGCGGCCGCGCGCATCAATGCGCCGTGGCGCGTGTGGTCGCGCACCGCGATGGGCGGCATCTGAAGCCCGTCCGCGTCGTTGCGTGCCGCGCCTGCTGCGGCGACCAGCTGGGCGACGGCGTCGCCGGTGCCTGGGAGCGGAAGCAGCGACTCGATCTCGACGGCTGGATGGTTCGGATCGAAGTCGCGAGGGATCGTGATCACCGCACTGGCGCGGTCGATCGCGCGAATCGGCACCGGATCCGCAGCGCGCGTCACCACGATGCGACCGCTGCTCCTCGCCTCGATGGCGTTCGCAAGGCGCGTTGCAGCCGGCTCTGTCGACGAAACCATCAGCGCGACCTCGATCCGCATGCCGTTCGGATCGTCGAGGTGTCGGAAAAACGCCGCGAAGAGCGCGAAGAACGCGATCGGTGCGACGAAGGCGAGTGCGAGCGCGCCGCGATCGCTCGCGAAGGCGCGGAGCAACGCCGCGCTGAGAGCGATCATGGCGAATTCCTCCCTTCGCCACGGAGGTCGGCGAACGCCATCCACTGGTCGGGATAGCGTCGAATCGCGCGCTCCATCGCCGCGACGAGCGCGAGTTGCGCAGGATGCTTCGCCACATCGGCGGCGGTGAGTTTCTCGCACTGCGTGTCGATCCACCCATCTGCCCAGATGTGGAGCCCGCCGGGTATGCGCGCGCAGAAGGTGGGGATGATGGGGCTGCCGGCGGACGCGGCGAGTCGGAGCGGCCCCGGTGGAAGTTCGGCGTCGGGGAGGCCGAGGAACGGCATTCGTGTGCCCGCTTGTCCGGGCATCGTGCGGTCCGCATGAATCACGACCGCCTCGTCGGCGTTCAGCGCGTCGAGGAGGCCGCTCCACGCGGCGAGTCCGTCCGAGACTCGGTGCTCCACGACGCCGAGCCGCGCGCGCAACTCGCGGCGCGCGCGCTCGAACCTGGGCATCGCATCTGGGTGGAACAGGACATGCACGCGTTTCTCGAGCCCACGCAGCATCGCCAGCGCTGGTTCGAACGAGCCCATGTGGATGCCCGTGATGACGACGCCGCGTCGGAGACTTCGCGCGGCCAGATACTCCGCGGTACCTTCGAAACGAACGACCCGCGCTCGGAGTTCGTCGGCGGCGAGGTGTCTTGAAGCGATCACTTCGCCGATGAAGCGCTGCATCGCGCCCAGCATCCGGTACGCGCAACGGGTCCGCTGGAGCGAGCTGCTGCTCGGACCGAGCGCGAGCCCTGCGTTGAAGAGAAGATTACGCCGCCATCCCGATGCAAGCGCGAAGCTGCCCGCCTGCGCGACGCCACGGACGACGGGACGCAGTGGCGGCAGCTCCTCGAGCATGCGGTAGTAGACGCCGTCGATGAGCAGTCGTTCGGTGCGTGAGCCGCTCATGGGGTCGGCTCCGTCGGCGCAAGCGCTGCAGCGATGCGCTCGAGGAGCGAGGCATGCGACTCGTTCGCGTGGGCAAAGATCGGAGCACGGAAGCAGGCGCGCACGCGATTGCGCATCCGTGGGAAGCGCAGCGACTTGGGAAGTGCTTCACGCGTGCCGTCGAGCCGCACGGGAACGACCGCGCATCCGGTCGAGAGGGCAAGCATCGCCACGCCTGGCTTCATCGCGCCGAGCTTTCCATCGCGCGACCGGGTCCCTTCGGGATACATGGCGATCGCCGCGCCCTCGTTCAGTGCATCGGTGAGCGTGTCGACGGACCGGAGTCCGTTCAGTTCCCCGCCGACGAGGATCGACCGGTACGCATGCACCGCGAGGCCGTTGAGAAGCCAGCGCTCGACCCGTTCGCGCAGGGGTGCGCCGGCGTCCGCGCGCGCGAAGCGCACGCTGCTCGCGACGAACCGCACGCGCGACCTGCATCGGCGCGGAAGCAGCGCGTGAAGGACGGCGGTGTCCGCATGGCTCTGGTGGTTGGCGACGATCACGATCGGCGCATCGCTCATCAAGGCGTCGAGGCCGCCCTCGTCGATGGCGCGCACGGTCGACAGCGTCCCCAGTCTCAGCCCGTGGTAGAGGCAGTCGGCGGCGATCGGCCACGCGAGGCGTGCGAAGCTGTTCATCGCGCGGGCCTCGGCCGATGGAGGAAGTCGAGTTCAACGACGGTGTCCGCCCCATGTACCTCGAAGGACGCCCGTCGCCATGCGGGTGGGCCGATGCTTGCGCCCGCGTTCGAGATCGCCCAAGGATCGAGCGGGATTCCAAACACGCCTTGACGCAGCGTGCCTGCGCTCTGCGTGTCGTGGAACGCAGAGATCGCGTAACGCCCCGGGGGAAGGTCCTCGAACACCACTCCCTTCTCGGCTTGCGCGATCGGGATGCTGATGCCCTGCACCCATCGACCGTCCTTCATGAAGCGCTCTTCCGAGTTCCAGAGCGCGACCTGGACCGGACCATCGCCGCGTCGGGGATCCAGCCCGACGAAGCGCACGGAGATGCGGCAAGCCATCTCGGTTGCAGTGTCCGGGTGGTTGTCCGGCGCGGCGGGAGCAGGGGGGCGGCCGACCGCGCAGCCCGCCACGAGCGCGAGGCCCATCGCGAGGGTCAGGGACCGCCCAATGATCGATCGGACGGTCGCGTTCAATTGATCACGCTCCTCGTGAACACGATGCCGCCCTCAGCGCAGGCCCGTTCAAGCCATGACCACTCATGCGACGCAACCAATGCGGCGCCGCCTTCTCGAGCGTGTTCGACGAGGGCGAGCCCCAGGCGCTCGCGGCCCTCTGCGTCGAGCCCGGCGTCTGGCTCGTCGAGAAGGAGCGCTCTTCCGGCGGTTGCCCAGACGCTTGCGATTGCGGCGCGGCGCGCCTGGCCGACGGAGAGCCGAGCGATCGGTCGCGAGACGATCGACGAGAGCCCGAAGCGCGCGACCGCAGCATGCGCCTTGGCCCCTCGGTGCGAGGGGTGGACGCCCGCGATGCGCTGCAGCATCTCCAGGTTGGCGCCGATGGACAGCGTTGCGATCAGGCCTCCGCGCTGCGGGAGGTATCCAATTGGCCCCTCGCTGCTGTCCGA
>CAIXEV010000117.1 GCA_903918555.1 uncultured bacterium
ATCTACAACGCGTTCCCCGCGAAGGGCTGCGAGATCCTCGCCGACTTCATGGCGGACTTCGCCAAGCGCGCTTGATCGCTGTTCGACACACCAGAGGAAGCCGCCGCAGAGGCGTCCGCTCCATATTCGAGGGGGGTGCCCGCATGGCCGGCCAGTCACGGGCCGTGGCTTTTACGTCCATCGACACGGCCGAGCCTGCGGGTGGGCGTCACCGGACTCGAAACCCAAGTCGACTCGGCGCGATCACGGTCCGTTCCAGCCCGACCGCCTCTTCCCGCTACCGTCCACCGCCGTCCTTCGTGTAGGGCACTGCCTTCACACCTGGATTCTCCACTACGGCCGCCTCAAGCACCACCAGCAGCGTCTCGCCGCTGCCGTCGAGCGCGGGCGTCGAAAGCAGTGCGCGCTGCCCGGCCCGGAGCCCGAGCGCATGCGTCGACTCGCGCGACTTCATGATCGGCGCGCCGACCTCGAGCTCCGTGCCCTCGACCTTCTCGCGCCCCACCATCTGGTCGAACTTCATCGAGAGCTTCCGAATCTCGACGCTGCCATCGCTCCCCGCCTCCGCGAGGACGTCGAAGCGCATGCCTTCGAACTTCGGCTCGCCCCGCACCAGCCGGAACACGCCGGGTTCCGCGGTGGGCTGCATTGACTCGCACGCGATCTCCCGTCCGATCTGGATGCTCCCCGACTGACCGGAGCGCGTGAAGATGCGCGGTGCCGAAATGCAGTGCTTCGCCTCCCGCTGCGCGAACCTGTCGACCTCCTTGCCGGCAACGGCCACGCGCACCGCGTCGCCCTCCGGCGCACCGACGAGCGGCAGATCCTCGAGCAAGGGCACGCGCGCGCGACCATCCTCCGCTACCGCATCGGCCTTCAATTGAAATATGCGCATCGTGATCATGATCTGCGCATCGCTCTCGCCGGCTGCGCGCAGTGGCGCTCCGATAGAGCCAACGACTGCGAGAACGACCGCAAGCAATCCCGTCCACTTCATGGCTTCGCTCCTTTGCGGCGCAACGGTCGCGCCTCTGTTTCGTTCATGCACCCTTCGCAGGTCCAGCGACTGATGTCCAGCCACCCGGCCCGCACGTCTCGACTCCAGTACACCGGTACCGCGATCACGCGACCGACCGCAGGTTCGCCGCGGGACGGCCACGCGAACGCCGCGTACAAACCGCCCGCCAGCACCACCATCGCGGCCGCGGCACGCCATCGCGTACGACTTCCGCGCGCGCGCGCGTCAAGCCGCGCATCAAGCCGCGCATGAAACCGCGCCGCGTGCCCCTCGCCGAAGCCGGGCAACGGCGCCTCGCGCAACTCGCGATCCAACGATGCGTCATCCATGCTGCTCCTCCTTCGCGAGCGCTGCCCGCAGCTCCGCCAACGCGCGGGAGTAGCGCGCCGACACCGTGCCCACGGGCTCCTCGAGCACCGCCGCAATCTGCGGGAAACTCAGCCCCGAACGCGCGTGCAGCACCACGACCTCCGCAGCTGCCGGCGATCAGCTTCTCGCCCGACTGAAAGCGCTGCCGCTCGACGACGTTCAT
>CAIXEV010000118.1 GCA_903918555.1 uncultured bacterium
AGCGGCCGCAGCCGCGACCGCTCAAATCGCGCGCTTTAGAACGCGGCCTTCATGAACTGCTCGCGCACGATGCGGCCGTCCTCGACGGTGTAGACGCCGCATTCATGGGCGTCCACCTCGGTGCCATCCGGCATGCGCACGCGGCCCGTGTAGACCACGGTGAAGCCGGCCGAGCAGACATACGGGCCCGAGGCCTTCATCGAGAGCACGGTGAAGTTCTCCTTCCACCACTTGCCCTTCTCCTGCACGCCCTTCCAGCCTTCGAAGACGGAGCCGTCGTCCTCGATCGAGTCGATCTTGCGGTGGTACCAGGTCGACTCGGCCTCGTCGGACTTCCCGGCGTTGAAGAGCGCGACGAGCGACTCGCCGATCTCCTGCGGAGTCGGGCCCTTGCCGCTCGAGAGCTTCTTCTTGCGGACATGCTTGAAGCGGGGCGCGTCGGCGGGCTTCTTGTCGGCCTTCTCGTCGGCCTTCTTGTCGGCGTTCTTCTTGTTCTTCCCGCCAGCCTTCTTCTCAGGCTTCGGTTCTGAAGCCTTGTCGGACCTCGTGGCGTCCTTCGTGGCTTCCTTCGTGGCGTCCTTCGCAGCGCGCTTGGCTTCCTTTGCAGCCGACTTCTCGGCCAGCTTCTTTGCCAGCTTCGTAGCCTTGCGTGCTTCCTTCGCCGCGAGTTCCTCGGGCGTCAGGATGCTCTTCGACTTCTTTTCTTTCTTCGACATGGCGTCGATGCTAACGGTGGGGAATGGAAAAACACCCGCGGGAACTTTGCGGGCTGACAATCTTCACATGCGATTCGGACGCTGCCGCGGTCAATCGTCGCTGAGCTCGACCGTCCAGTACGCCTCGTCGAGGAACGCCTTCCACGACTCGTACTTGGGGCTTCCGAGGCGCAGCGAGATCGCGGGGTTGCGCTTCGGCTTCACGGGCACGCGGATCAGGCGCATGCCGGCCTGCTCGGGCGTGCGGCCGCCCTTGCGCGCGTTGCACTTGACGCAGGCGCAGACGAGGTTCGTCCACGAGTTGCCGCCGCCTTGCACGCGGGGCTTCACATGGTCAAGCGTCAGTTCCTTGGTGGTGAACGAGCGGCCGCAGTACTGGCAGCGGCTCGAGTCGCGCGCGTAGATGTTGCGGCGGTTGAGCTTGACCTGCTCGCGCGGGAGGCGGTCGTAGCCGAGCACGCGGACGATCTTCGGCACGGCGATGGTGATGCGCGAGGTGCGCACCCAGTCGTGCTCGGTCGCCTCGAACTCGCGGCGGAAGTCGCTCAGCTCGGTCCAGGTCGTGAACGGATACGACACATACGAACCGTCCTCGACGGCGACGACCTCGGCGATCTCCTTGGCGAGGAGGATAAAGGCACGACGCGCGTCAATGACGCGAATCGCGCTGAAGTAGCGGTTGAGGACCAGAACCTTCGCGTCCAGTCCGCTGGCAGGGTTCGGGATTCCACCCGACATCCCGAGAGGCAGGGCTGACATCATCGCTCCGAGTCGCGGCATCCGTTCCGCAGACAGAAGGAAGTTTACCTTCCAGTCGAGCGAGGGCAATGCTTGGTGCTGGATTCACGCGCTCTTCACAGCCCGAGCGTCGTCCGCTGCGCGTCATGTGCCCCGGGGAGGAAGATGACGGGGGTCTCCGGGCGCAGGTGATCGGCGATCAGCTGCCGCAGGAGCGCGGTCGGGAGGACTCCTTGTCCGAGCGGACACTGCTCGAGGAGGCCTGTTTCCTCGGTGTCCGCGGCGGGTCGGACATCGGCGAGGAGGACGCCCGCAGCGACCGGGCCGAGGTGCGCGAACATGCGCACCAGGTGGTCCTCGATGGTGCCGAGCATCGACGGCGCGAGCATGTCGGCGGGGGAGAGCAGCACCTCGAACGGGTCGGCGGCGCGTTCGCGGAGGAGTCGCACCGACGCGTGGACATCGCCGAGGACATGGCGGTGGTGCGGGCGGAAGCAGAGCGTGCGGCCGTGGGTGTGGAGCGCGGGCGCGACTTCATCGAGGAAGCGCTTGAAGCGGTCCTGGCCGGCGCGCATCCAGGTGCGTGGTTCGTCTTCGAAGAGCTCGCCCGCGAGCGTGCCGCTCCACGAGACGATGCGCGACGAGGGCGCGTCGACATCGACGAGCCACCCTTCGGAGAGCGGGTTGCCGTCGACGAACGAGGCGAAGGCCTCCATCGCGCCCTCGGTGGGCATCGCGACCTGCGAGCAGCAGGGCGCCTCGACGCCGATCATGCGCGCGAGCGCCTTCGAGTCGTGGAGGAGATGAATCGCTCGGCGCATCAGCGGCCCTCGTAGACGCAGCGGCTGGTGCAGGTCTCGCAGACGATGACTTGCGCGAGGAGCGGGAGCGTCGGCTTCAGGCGATCCCAGATCCAGCGCGCGAGGAGTTCGGCGGTCGGGTTCTCGAGGCCGGGGATCTCGTTGAGGCAGCGGTGGTCGAGCGCATCGTGGACGGGCGAGATCGCCTGCTTGATGTCGCCGTAGTCGACGAGGTAGCCCTTGGCCGGGTCCATGTCGCCCTCGACCACGACCTCGACGCGGAAGGAGTGGCCGTGCATGCGGCGGCACTTGTGGCCGTCGGGGAAGCAGGGAAGGTAGTGGGCGGCTTCGAAGGTGAAGCTCTTGGCGAGGGTGACGCGCATGGG
>CAIXEV010000119.1 GCA_903918555.1 uncultured bacterium
AGAGAGAGAGCCTCCCAATGCCTCCTCTTCCTCTTCCTCTTCCTCTTCCTCTTCCTCTTCCTCCCCCGCGCCCAGCGCGCCACGATTGCAAGACTTGACCTCCGTGCCTCCGTGCCTCCGTGAGAGACCTCCTAACCGTCAGCCGCACCCCCAGCCGCACCCCCATCCGCACGCTTGACCCGCAGCGCGAGGTCTGATGGACTACACCCCATGCGCCGCCGCGAACGCGAACGATTCGATGAACTCTTCGAGGAAGTGCTCGCAGCGCTGCCCGAGGGCATCCACAAGCTCATCGAAGAATGCCCGCTCGTGCTCGAAGACAGGCCGTCGCGCGAGATCCTCGCCGAGCTCGGGATCGACGACGAGAACGAGCTCCTCTGCGGCCTCCACACGGGCGTGCCGCTCACCGACCGATCGGTCGAGCGCCCCGACAGCTCGGATGTGGTCCACATCTTCCGCGAGGGCATCGTCGACATGGCCGGCGGCTGGGACGAGGGCGAAGACGAGCACGGCCCCTACGGCGGCGAAGAGCGGATCCGCGAGGAAATCCGCATCACGATCCTGCACGAGCTCGGCCACCACTTCGGCCTCGATGAAGACGACCTCGAGCGTCTGGGCTATGCCTGAAGAACACGGCTGCGCCTGACGCAGCGGGCGGCAGCGCCTACCATGACCGCCCCCGAAGGAGCCAAGATGAACGCAGACCGCATCGCCCAGTTCGAGAAGATGGCCGCCGCCGACCCGACCAACGAGATGGCGCACTTCAGCCTCGGCAACGCCTACCTGCAGGCAGGCCGCTTCGCGGAATCCGCGCAGAGCCTCGAGAAGTGCATCGCCGCGAACGCCGAGATGAGCAAGGCGTACCAGCTCTGCGGCGACGCGATGATCAAGGCAGGCTGGGAAGACAAGGCCGTCGTCGTGCTCGAGAAGGGCTACATGATCGCGGCCGCGAAGGGCGACCGCCTCCCGCAGCAAGCGATCGCGAAGCTGCTCGAGGGCATCGGCCGCCACGCGCCCGTGCTCGCCGAAGAGAAGGAAACCGCCGAGCGCCTCCGCGAGTCGGGTGCGTTCGTCTGCCGCCGCACGGGCAGGCCAGGCACCAAGCTCCCGTCCCCCCCGCTCCGCGGCCCGCTCGGCGCGTGGATCTTCGAGAACATCTCCGCCGAAACCTGGCGCCAGTGGATCGGCCAAGGCACGAAGGTCATCAACGAGCTCCGCCTCGACTTCACCCGCGACCGCGACCAGGAGATGTACGACCAGCACATGCGCGAATACCTCGGCATCGACGAGGAAGTGCTGAAGGAGATCGCGACGAAGGCGTGAGGTGGGGTCGACGGGCGCGGGGCGGAGCGGAGCGGTTCACGACGCCACAACGGCCCGACCGTCTGGTCGACCGAGACTGATGCGCGTTCGCCGCTCGCGGTCCTTGCGGGTTCTGAAGGCCTTGCCTGTGAGCTCGAGGTTGTCGAGCGCGCTCCGGACCTGGGCGCGCGACCCGCCGCAACTGCGGGCGAGGTCGAGTTCGCTGAGACCGGCGTCGGCGTCGTGCGCGAGCGCGGCCAGGACCGACGCGCGAAGATCGCCTCGGAAATCGGCCCGCATGACGAGCCCGGGGTTCTCGCGCATGAGCCAGGACGCGGGCCGCAAGGCGTCGTCCTTGAACTCGATCTCCTCGCACCACACGCCCCAGCGCGTGGAGATCGGCGAGGCGCGACGCCGCGCCCGTTCGGCGAGTTTGGCGGTGCCCCGTTCCACATCGAAGAGCGGACGAGCCTCGGACGCAGGCGACAGCTCGCGGAGGATCGATGCGAACTTCTCGGGGTGCGTGCCCTGCTGCGCGATGTCGAGCAGGAGACCGAGCGCGGCGTGGTGCTCGTGCTCGAGCTCGTCGCGGATCAGCCGCTTGAGGCGGTGCTTGGCGACCAGATCGCCGTACCGATGCAGCCAGGTCGCGGCCATGATGAAGAGACGCGCCATGTGCGGGGCCTGGCGCGCGGTCTCGAGCAGCAGTCGCTCGAGATCCGGCGGCTCGGGCGATTGCGCCGCGGAGAAGCCGGCGCCGATGCGCGTCCACTGGCTGATGAGGTTGTCGAGGCGGCGGTTCATGAGCCCGCATCTCCGTGGTTCTGAATCTCCAACGACGCCAGCAGTTCTCTGGCTTCGG
>CAIXEV010000120.1 GCA_903918555.1 uncultured bacterium
GAGGTGGTGGGCTCGGCGGACGGGGCGCAGCCTGAGAGCGTCTCAGACCAAACCGCAAGTATCGGACGGCTGCCCCCTTGTTGCAAGTGGCCGAATCAAAGGGGTTCGGGGAGTGTCGGGCGTTTCGGGCTCGGACTTTCGCCGTTCACCCGACTGTCACCGCTGTGGGTCGGCCGCGCGTGCTCGGACGGACCCCGCGGGCTTCCGCCGGCGGGATCGGCGGCCCTGGGAGCCGCCGCCGCTGGAAAGTCCGATGAACTCGACCATGTCGAGGGCGAGGCCGTCGATTCCGTGCCGGCGCTCGGTCGTCGGATCGGCGATCCAGCCCTTGCGCCAGAAGAACACCACCAGCGAGACCGAGACGGTGCACATGACCCCGAGCACCGCGAGATAGCCGTACTTCCAGCCGAGCTCGGGCATGTTCCACGGGCTCGCCTCGCGGTCGAAGTTCATGCCGTAGAGCGACGCGAGGAAGCTGAGGGGCATGAAGAGGGTCGAGATGATCGTCAGGACGCGCATCACATCGTTCAGGCGATTCGAGATGCCGTTGAGATAGAGGTCGGTGAGGCGCTGGATCTCGTCGCGGTGGAAGTCGAGTTCGTCTCGCACCTCGGCCAGCTCGTCGGCGAGGCTGCGCAGCGCGAGCGTGAGCTCGTCGGCGTTGGGCTGGTCCGCGCGGCGGATGTTGATCGCGTGGATCGACTCATGAAGCGGGACGATCTGCTGACGGAGCTCGAGAAGCCTCGTGCGCAGCGAGTGGATCTTCGCGAGCATCCCGCGCTCGGGCCTGCGGGTGAGCGCCGACTCCATCTTCTCGATGCGGTGCGAGAACCGATCGATGACCGGCTGGTAGCTGTCGCAGATCGCGCGCCCGAGCAGCGCGAAGAGGAACGGCGCGCCGAGCTCGCGCGCGCGGTCGGTGCCCGACTTGAGCCGCTCGCGCACGCCGTTGAAGCAGTCGCCGGGACGCTCCTGGATCGTCACCATCACGCGGTCGTTGAAGACGAAGTCGATCACCTCGCTCGTCCGCGCGTCGTGCACAAACACCATGGTCGCGAGCTTGTGGTCGCCGTAGTCCTCGACCATGGCGCGCGCGTTGCCGTTGCGGAGGAGATCGGCGGCCATCGGGTGAAGCGAGATCAACCGCTCGAGTTCCTGGACGACCTCCGATGCGTGCAGGCCCTCGACATCGATCCACACCTTGCGCGACGGGTCGCTCGTGAACCGGATCGCCTCGGCGAGCGTGGCGAGCGTCCGCACCTCGACGCCGGACGCGTCGTACGACATCAGGTCGATGCGCGGCGCGACGGGGGGTTGCTCGGGAGCGGAGGACTCTGCCATCGACGGCAGGATCGGCGTTTCGGGGGTTTCGCGCAAGCCGTCACGCGGCCGCTGCGCCGCGGGCGGCGAGCGCCTGCCAGAGCATCGCCGCCACCACAGCGCCGCGCGCCGACCACGCGACCGTGCGGACCCAGTTGGTCGAGACGAGGAACGCGCCTGTTTCGGCGGAGAAACCGGCGGCGAGCCGGCCGTGCGCGGGGATCTGGAGCGCCGCGGTGCTGATCCAGATCACGCCGACGAGCAGGAGTCCTGTCCATCCGAGCCACGCTGAGACGCCGGCGGGTCGCGCGACGACGAGGATTCCCGCCGTGATCGCCTCGACCAGCATCGGCGGGCCGACCACGAAGGTCGTGAGCGACTGGTGAAGTCGGGAGTAGGCGGGGAACTCCGACGATCCGACCGCGGCGAACAGCGGGTAGTGGACGATCTGCACGAACCAGATCAGGCCCGTCATGAAGAAGGTCGCTGCGGCGTTGGCGAGAAGGATCGCGGTCATGCGGCCGCGTTCGCGGAAACCGATGGTTCGGTTTCGCGCATCGCGCGCGGACGCGACGGATCAGGCCTCGTTGACTCGGGCCCAGTCGATTCAAGCCTCGCCGAATCAAGCCTCGTCGACATCGATCCACTCGGCCCCGCCCGTGGCGAGGTCGAGCAGCATGGCGGTCTTTCGGTCGGCGCGGTGCAGCGCGCCCGGATTCATGACCCGCGTCGGACCGACCATGTCGTCGCGGGCGACATGGGTGTGTCCGTGCAGAAGGATGTCGACCTCCGCGCGGAAGAGCTCCTCGATCTCGTCGAGAAGGTGCCCGTGGGTGATGCCGATCCTCATCGCGCCGCGCACGGACTTCACCTCGAGGATCGCCGCCGGGTGCACGACCTCGATCCCGAGGAACTCGGCGTAGCGCCGCAGGCTGCGGGCATCGTCGCAGTTGCCGAACACGATGGTCGACTCGAGTCCGGCGAGGTGGTCGAGCACCGACTCGCTTCCGATGTCGCCGAGGTGGATGATGCGGCCGGCACCGCGCGCACGAAGCAACTCGATCGCGCGGCGCGCGCGCTTGGCGTCGCCGTGGGTGTCGGAGAGGATGCCGAGTCGCTCGTTCAATGAGAGCCCTCGTGGAACGGTGCGGACGACGAATCCGCCCGAAGCGACGACGGTTCATGGTGACGGCAACCAGCGTGAAGTCAACGAGATTCGCGCAAGAACGGGGATTCTCCCTTGCGCTACCCTGCTTGACCGCGCGGAATCGCCGCGCGGACTCCAGCCATGCCCACCGACTCGACCATCCCGCCCGTGACCCGTTTCGCCCCGTCGCCCTCGGGGCACCTCCATGTCGGAGGCGCGCGAACCGCGCTCTTCTGCTGGGCCTTCGCGAAGGGGCGCGGCGGCAAGTTCCTCATCCGCATCGAGGACACCGACCAGAAGCGCTCCTCCGACGCGGCGAGCGTCGGGTTCCTGAAGGACCTCGACTGGCTCGGGATCCGCTGGGACGAGGGCCCCGAGTACACCGCGCCGGACGGAACGGTGGTCGGCGGCGGGCCGAACGGCAGCTATTTCCAGAGCGAGCGGCTTGCGATCTACGCCCGGTACACCGAGAAGCTTCTCTCGGAAGGCAAGGCGTACGAGGCGTGGGACTCGCAGGACGAGCTCGAGGCCATGCGCAAGGACGCCGCTGCGCGGAAGGAGGCGTTCCGCTACCGGTTCCGCGGCGAGATCTCGCCCGACCAGCGCGCGGGCTACATCGCCGAGGGCCGCGTGCCTGTCGTGCGCTTCCGGTCGTTGCAGGCTCCCGTCACGATCAACGACGAGGTGCTCGGCGACGCCACGCTTCCCGCCGGCGAGGTCGACGACTTCGTCATCCGCAAGAAGGACGGGTTCCCGACCTACCACTTCGCCGTCGTCGTCGACGACGAGCTGATGGGCGTCACCCATGTGCTTCGCGCGCAGGAGCACTTCACGAACACCGCGAAGCACATCCTGCTGCAGGACGCGCTCGGCTTCCGGCGCCCGACCTACGGCCACCTCTCGATCATCAA
>CAIXEV010000121.1 GCA_903918555.1 uncultured bacterium
ACATCGTCCCAGCCGCGCGTCGACTTCATGCCGCGGCCCATCGTGCGGCCGGTCTCGCGCCACTCGTCGACCTGCCGCTTCATCTCGAACTCGATCGCGCCCTTCACCGCGCGGAAACTGTTGAGGTTCTTCACCTCGACGATGGGCGTCCTCACGACCTCGCCGTTCTCAAGCTCGCCGTTCTCGAGCTCGAGGATCATGTTGATGTTGGGCTCGAACCGCATGTGGCCCTTCTGCATGATGCCTTCGGTCACGCCGAGGAACCGGCAGATGTTGCGAAGCTCCTCGGCGAAGGTGACGACATCGTCGGCGCAGTCGAAGTCGGGCGCGGTGACGACCTCGAGGAGCGGTGTGCCCGCGCGATTGAGGTCGACGAGCGAGCCCGCGTAGTGGTGACCGCCCGGGAGCTCGTGCCCGAGCTTGCCGGTGTCTTCCTCGAGGTGCGCGCGGATGATGCCGATCGAGCGCGTGCCGCCCGCGGCCGCGGGGATCTCGACGCGGCCGTCGTGGCAGAGCGGCAGGTCGTACTGCGAGATCTGGTAGCCCTTCGGGAGGTCGGGGTAGTAGTAGTTCTTGCGGTCCCACTTCGAGTGGCGCGCGATGCCGCAGCCGAGCGCGAGGCCGACCATCATCGACATCTCGACCGCGGCCTTGTTCATGACGGGCATGGCGCCGGGCAGCGCGCAGACGACCGGGTCGATGAGCGTGTTCGGCGCCTCGTCGAAGTGGTCGGGGTGCGCGGCGTTCGGCACGCGCGTGAACATCTTGGTGCGCGTCGCAAGCTCGATGTGGATCTCGAGGCCGATCTTGACGGAGGCCTTCGCGATCTTTGCGGTCTTCGGGTCGGCAGTGGTCGCCATGGGCGGATGGTAGTGCGGAATGCGGGCATAATGCACCCTCCATGCTCGCGATGATCCCCCTGCTGTCCGCCGTCGTCACCATGACCTCGCTCGCCACCGCCGACCTTGCGCCGAAGACCTCGTTCGCGAAGCCCGATGGCGCGCTGGTCGCGACGCTGTCGGGCGTCACCGGCCCGTGCGAGCTCGTGCTGCTCGACCACGCGGCCGCCGAGATCGCGCGCGCTTCCGCCGCGCCCGGCGACATCGACCTCGCGCAGCTCTTTCCGGCGATCCGCGCGGCCGACCGCGCGGTGCGCGTGCAGGCGATCGTCGCGGGCACGCCCGAGGGCGCGCCGCTCGTGGTCGTGCCCCTCGTGCCGCGGCCTGCGGTCCGCACGACCACCGACCTGCGCCCAGACGGCGTCACGAAGTTCACGCGCGTGATCGGCTGGGGCGAGTCGCTCCTCGACCCCGCGAACGAAGCGCACAAGAAGCTCGCCGCCGAGTGGGCGAAGTCAGACCCGACGCCGCGCTCGGGCTTCCGCCTCGAGCGCGACCGCGATGTCGTCTTCGAGACGACCGCGGGCACGATCCGCTTCGCCATGCGCCCCGATGAAGCGCCGAACAGCGCGCGCAACTTCGTCGAGCTCGCCGCGAGCGGCTTCTACGACGGCACGATCGTCCACCGCATCGTGCCCGCCGATCGGAACGGCAACCCGTTCGTCATCCAAGGCGGCGACCCGACCGGCACGGGCGACGGCGGCCCTGGCTACGACCTTCCGCTCGAGCCGTCGAAGCTGCCGCACGATTTCGGCGTGGTGTCGATGGCGCGCGGCGACTGGCCCGACAGCGCGGGCAGCCAGTGGTTCGTGTGCCTCTCGCGCGAGGCGACCGCGCGGCTCGACGGGCAGTACTGCGCGTTCGGATATGCGGTCGAGGGTGCCGACGCGATCCTCAAGATCGCCGATGGCGAACTCGCGGATCCCGCGACGGGCCGGCCGAAGTCGCCTGAAACCGTGACGCGCGCGTACACCGTGCCCGCGCCCGCGTGGACGCCGGGCAAGGGGCGCCCCGATGCGCGCGTCGAGCGGCCCGCCGCGCCACCGGCGCCGAAGCAGGGAGAAGACCGTTGAACGGCGCTGCGCCGAGCGATTCGCCCGACGCGCGCGGCATGTGGAACCGCGGGTTCGTGTCGCTTCTCGCCACGCAGTTCTTCGAGGCCGCGAGCGACAACATCGTGAAGGGCGTGATCGCGTTCGGCGTCGCGTTCACGCTGCCGTTCATCGTGCTGTCGGCGTTCGGCGGGCGCATCGCAGACCGCTCGTCGAAGTCGCGCATCACCGTCGTCCTCAAGGCGATCTCGCTCGGCGTCTGCGCGTTCTGCGCGTTCGAGTTCGCGCGCGGCTCCGCGTGGGGCGCGCTCGCGGCGCTCGTCGCGTTCGCGATCGTGAGCGCGTTCTTCGGCCCGGTGAAGTACGGCATGATCGCCGAGCTCGTGCCGTCGAAGGATCTCGCGCGCGCGAACGGCATCATCAACATGGCGACCAATGTCGCCGTCATCGTCGGCACGCTCGTCGCGGGTCTCGTCGCGCAGCGCTGGAAGGACGGCTTCGTCGACGGCGCGCCCGACGGAAGCGCCGCGTGGCTGCCGGGCATCGCGATGGCGGTGTTCGTGACGCTCGGGTTCCTCACCTGCCTGACGCTGCCGAAGCTCAAGGCGCAAAACCCGTCGCTGCCGGTCGACCTCAACCCGTTCTCGACCTACATCTCGACGACGCGCGAGATGGCGAAGTCGGCGCTCCTCGTCGTGTGCGCGGCGTGGACCTTCTTCTACTTCGTCGCGGCGGTGGTGCTCCTCATCCTGCCCGACTACTCGAGCTACCTCGGCGTGAAGGACGACGAGACCGGCATCCTGATGGCCGCGCTCGGCGTCACGATCGGCGTCGGCTGCGTGACGGCGGCGTACCTCGACTCGCCCGCGCGGCGGCCGTACTTCATCCCGGCGGGAGCCGTCGGGCTTGCGGTTGGGTTCGGACTCCTCGGGCTCGCGCCGGCGAGTTTCGGGATCACCTTGGCGCTGCTTGCCCTCGCCGGGCTTGTCGCGGGCTTCTACATCATCCCCCTCCAGTCGATGCTCCAGGCGCTCGCGCCCGACGACCTCCGCGGCCGCGTGCTCGGCACCGCAAACGGGTACAGCTTCCTGATGGGAGCGATCGGCAGCGGGATGTTCCTGATGCTGCGCCAGCTCGATGTGCCGTCGAACCGTATCTTCCTTGTGCTCAGCGGGTTATGCCTTGTGGTCGGCGTGGCGGCCCTGAGGTGGCTTCGGAAGCACCGCTCCCCTGCCCGGGCGGTCTGAGGCCCGATGCTTCCACAATTTCGCGAGATCGCCCTTGAACCCCAGCAAGCGGGCGCCGATTGATGCGTAGGTTGATGTGGTTGTGCGGTCGAACCTGAGGTTCGGCCGATCGTGGCCGGACGCAGGGGTTGGTCTGCGAAGCGACGAAGTTCATTTCACGAGGTCAGCTTTCTATGGCTCGAAACTCGACAAACTCCCGTGGCCGCTGGATCGGCTGGACGACGCTCACGGCCGCTGCGTGCTTTGCAGCGCCTGCGCTCGGCCAGATCGTGCCGCCCGTGCCCATGACGCCGCCCGACATGACGCCGTCGCCGGCCGCTCCGCCGAGGCCGGGCCCTGAGGGTCCGCAACCGGGCGTTGTGCCGGGCAAGCAGGATCCGTCGGATCCGATCAGTCCGAACAAGGTCGACCCCTCGGTGATGCCCGACAAGCGGGTGCCCGGCGAGCCGAGCACGAACCCGCGGCCCGACGCCACGCCCCAGCAGCACAGGGGCCGACGCACGCCCGAAGGCAAGCCGATCGAGGCGCCGCGCGCGCCGGGATTTGGCAGCAAGCCTGCGAAGAACGAGCCCGGACGACCGATCGAAGCGCCGCGCGCGCCAGGTTTTGGGTCGCGCCCCGGCAAAAATGAGCCAGGAGCACCCATTGCCCCGCCGCGCGCACCTGGGTTTGGCAGCCGCCCTGGCAAGAATGAGCCAGGAGCACCCATTGCGCCGCCGCGCGCGCCGGGTTTCGGCAGCCGTCCTGGCAAGAACGAGCCAGGAACGCCGATCGCGCCGCCGCGCGCGCCGGGCTTTGGCCCGAGCGATGGCCGCCGCGAACCAGGCACGCCGATCAACCCGCCGAGCGCGCCGGGCTTCGGCAACCGCCCCGGCCGCAACCCGGGAACGCCGGCCAATCCGCCGCGCCCGCCGATCTTCCGTCCACCGGCTCCAGACGATGGCGGCCCCGGTGGCCCCGTTGATCCGAACGATCCGGATCGCCCCGTCGTCGACCCCGGTCCGGGCGGCCCCGGTGGCCCCGGCGGACCGCCGTGCCCGGGCGACTGAACACACGAACCGTGCTTGAACACACGACGCCGACGACTGAGGTCGTCGGCGTTGTGCCTTTTGGCCGCGGCCGAACGCAAACGCCCTTCCGCGAGGCAGGGCGTTGGAGAGAGGTCGGGGTGGGATTTGAAACCTCGGCCGG
>CAIXEV010000122.1 GCA_903918555.1 uncultured bacterium
AAGCGCGTCGAGCGAGGCGCGGTCGAAGCCGTCGGCGCGGTCGAGCGCGGCGAGCGTCTCGGCCATGCCGGTGAACTGGGCGAGCACCTTGTCGTCGGTGGCCGCGGCGATGGTGCGCACGCGCGTCACGAGGTCGCGGATCGCGGCGCGACGCTTCGATTGGACGGCGATCACCGATTGCCTCGCGGCGATCTCCGCGAGCACCGACTCGTCGCTCCGGTCGAGCAGCCGCGGCAGCACGAGGTCGGCCGCGCTCGAAGCCTCGCGCGCGAGCGGCTCGAGGCGTCGGTAGGCGGTCTCGACCGCATCGAGGATCGCTGCGTCGGTGTCGGGCGTGCTCGAGGGGAGCGCGATCGAGGCCTCGATGAGTTGGGCGAGCAGGCGCTCGTCGTCGAAGAGCTCGGGGTGCACCGAGCGCTGCCACTCCTCGATGACGCGGCGGCCTTCCTTCGTCGACAGCCGCCCGCGCAGCTTCGCGAGCGTGTCGAAATGGAGCTCGCGGATCGCGACCTCGGTGGCGAACTCGTCGTCGTCGACCTTCACGAGCAACGCCTCGGTCGCGCGCGCCGAATCGGCCGGGCCGAGGCGCCAGAGCGTGCCCGCCTGCGTCTCGATCTCAGCTCGGCGCGCGTCGCCGTCGCGCAGCGCCGTGTTGCGCTTCTCGCGCAGCGTGGCGAGCTTGTCGGCGTGGGAGATGAGAACCGGCTCGGCCGCGAGAATCGATTCACGCGGCACGCCCGCGCGTGCGAGGATCTCGAGGAGCGTGAGCCGCGTCGACGGCAAGAGCCCCTCGCGCGGCGTGCGGTCGTCGAGCCACGCGAGGCGCTCCTCGACGAAGCGGATCTTGCGCTCGGCCGCCGTCGCGAGCGCCACGGCGCGCAGGAGGTTGCGTTCGGCCGCGAGGATGCGGGCGGTCGCCTTGTCGCGCAGCGCGAGCACCTGCACGAGCTCCGGGTTCGGCCGCGTCACGAACTCCTCGCGCGCAGCGTCGAAGCTGTACGCGGCGGGCAGGCGCTCGGTGATCCTCGAGGCGATCGCATCGATCGCGGCGCGCGCTTCGTCGGCGTAGGCGGTGTAGGCGGACGCGAGATCGGCGTCGGCGGCGAGCGCGGGGTCGACGGCCGCGAGGAACGCGGCGAAGCGCTCCCGGGTCATCGGCGCCGGCACCATCGCCTCGCGCAGGCGCTTCTCCGCGTTCTGGCGCGCGGCCTCGCGGCGGTCGCGCGGCGCGGCGGTGTCCGTCTGCTGCGCGGGTGCCGCGGCGCACGCCTCGTGCAGCGGCGCCAGTTGCGCGCAGGTCACGGCAAGAAGCAGCGTTCCGAGGTGTCGTCCCGCGATCGCGCGCATGTCGCGCAGTGTAGATCGGCGGAGGCTCCGCTACGCTCCCGTCATGGCTCGATTCTGGCTCTTGAAGTGCGAACCCGTCGTCTACTCGATCGCCGACCTCGAGCGCGATGGCCGCACGGGCTGGGATTCGGTGCGCAACTACCAGGTGCGCAACTTCATGCGCGACGACATGAAGCCGGGCGACCTCGGCATCTTCTACCACTCGAACGCCGACCCCTCGGGCGCGGCGGGCGTCCTGAAGATCACGAAGCCGGGGCTTCCCGATCCGACCCAGTTCGACCCGAAGAGCGAGTACCACGACCCGAAGTCGTCGCGCGAGACGCCGACCTGGCTCATGTGCGAGGTGGCGTTCGTCGAGCGTTTCGAGGGCGTTGTGCCGCTCGAGCGGCTCCGCGGCGAGACGGCGCTCGCCGACATGCAGATCCTGAAGCGTGGGAACCGCCTGTCGATCACGCCGCTCACCGAGGCCGAGTTCAAGGCGATCCGGGCGCTTGGCGCCGCCGTTTCCGGGGCGTCGGAGGGCATTCGCGCCAAGTCGGGCGCCCGCGGCAAAGCGTCGAGGTAGACTGCGCGGCTTGAAACCGCGAGGCTGTGCCGCGGAACATGTCCGACCGCGGCCCGTTCCGGAGCCGCAACGCACACGCCTCGCGCGCCAGGTTCGCGCGAAGGCAAGACTCGAGGAGTCGCCGAATGCCAGGGTTGCTGATCGTTGGCTGTGGTGGAGTGCTTCTGGTTGCCGTCGTGGTCGCCGTCTGGGCGATCGGCATCTACAACACGCTTGCGCGCGGAAAGGTCGGCGTCGAGGGCGCGTTCGCGGACATCGATGTCCAGCTCAAGCGGCGCCACGACCTGATCCCGAACCTCGTCGAGACGGTGAAGGGCTACGCGAAGCACGAGCGCGAGACGCTCGAGGCCGTCATCGCCGCGCGCGCCCGTGCCGTGAGCGCCGGCCCGCTCGACGAGAAGATCGCAGCCGAAGGCGGGCTCAGCGCCGCGCTCGGCCGCCTGATGGCGGTCGCCGAGGCGTACCCCGACCTCAAGGCCAACACCAACTTCCTGCAGCTCCAGGGCGAGCTGACCTCGACGGAGAACATCATCGGCGGCGCCCGCAACGGCTACAACAACACCGTGCAGGGCTACAACCAGACGCTGGTCGTGTTCCCGACGAACCTCCTCGCCGGCCTCTTCGGCTTCAAGGCGATGCCGTTCTTCCAGGTCGACGACGCGGCGCAGCGTGTGGCGCCGCAGGTGAAGTTCTAGGCGTGGAAGGCGGACAGATCGCCTTCGCCGCGATCGTGATCACGCTGTTCGCGATCGGCGTGATCGTCGCGGTCGCGTTCCACCACAAGGCCGAACGCGAGCGCCGCGAGGCGATGCGGGCGCTGGCCGCGCAGATGGGATTCGCGTTCACCGAGCGGGATCCCGTGCTCGACCAGCGCTTCCGCGGATTCCGCGACTTCGGGCGCGGACATTCGCGCACGGGTCTGAATCTCATCTCGGGCGAGACCAGGCTCGGCGGCGTGCGCATGCGCCTGCTGATGGGCGACTACCAGTACAAGATCACGACGAGCAACGGCAAGAGCACCTCGACGACGACCTACAACATGTCGTTCATCTCGGTGGTGCCGCTGCTGCGGATGACCGAGGAGCTTGCGGTGCGCAGCGAGAACTTCCTCGACAGGCTCGGCGCTTTCGTCGGCTTCGAGGACATCGACTTCGAGTCGAGCGAGTTCTCGAGCCGGTTCCATGTGAAGTGCTCCGACCGCCGCTTCGCGTCCGATCTGTTCGATCCGCGCATGATCGAGTACTTCCTCGAAAGCGCGGTGCCCGAGATCGAGGCGCAGCGGGGGATCCTGCTGTTCGACCACGGCACGCGGCGCTGGGACCCCGAGCGGTTCGCGGTCGTGCTCGGCTGGGTCGACGGATTCTTCGCCCGCGTTCCGCGCCATGTGCGGGCCGACCGGCTTCCTGCGGACGAGCGCGCGTCCGATCCGGTCCTGAATCCAACGGGTCGCGATGGCGACGGAGGTGCGGCATGAGCGGTGATGCGGCGGAAGCGTTGGGTTTCCTGTGCGGAGTATTCGGAGTCGTCGTCGGGCTTCCGCTCCTGTGGGCGATCCTCACCTACAACCGGTTCGCGCGCCTCGGCCAGCATGTGAAGGAGAGCTGGTCGGGCGTCGATGTCGAGCTCAAGCGGCGCCACGACCTCGTGCCGAACCTCGTCGAGACCGTGAAGGGCTACGCGAAGCACGAGCGCGAGACGCTCGAGATGGTGGTCGCGGCGCGCGCGAAGGCGATGGCCGCCGGAGAGGCGCTGCGCGAGCGCGTGGACGGCGAGAGCGAGCTCGGTCGTTCGCTCGGTCGGTTGATCGCGCTCTCGGAGAGCTACCCCGAGCTCAAGAGCGACCGCCACTTCCTCGAGCTCCAGCGCGAACTGTCGCTCACCGAGGATCGCATCGCCGCGAGCCGACGCTTCTACAACTCGAATGTGCGCGAGCTCAACTCGCTGCGGATCCAGTTCCCGTCGAACCTCGTCGCCGGCGCGTTCGGCTTCCGCGAGGAGCGGTTCTTCGAACTCGAGGACCCGTCGGAGCGCACGGCGCGTATTTGAGCGCTCGCGCCTGCGGGCGCTCGCTCTGGCGTGGACAACGCTCAAGGACACCGTCGCGCCTGCGGGCGCTCGCTCTGGCGTGGACAACGCTCAAGGACACCGTCGCGCCTGCGGGCGCTCGCTTTGGCGTGGACAACGCCAGAGGCGCCGCACTGGCCGAGCGACGCTTGCATCGATGCGCAGAGGCGCGTATATTCGCTATTCGCGAATAGCGAATGAAGCGAGACGCCCCCATGCCCCGCCCCAAGTCGAATCCGCAGATCGTTCTTCGTCCCCAGGATCTCGTCGTTCTGTTTCGACTCGCGCTCGAGCGCGGGGCGGTTCCGAGCTACTCGGCGCTCGCCGCCGACTTGGGCCTCACGGCGTCGGAGGTGCACGGGGCCGTCGAAAGGGCGGTCGCTGCACGGCTCGCGGTCAAGGATGCGGGTGGAAAGCCGAGCGTGGTCTTCGCGGCGCTGTGGCCCTTCGTGCAGCATGGCGCGCGCTACTCGTTCCCTGCGATACGAGGCACCCTGACTCGCGGGGTTCCAACCGGGTACGCCGCCGCACCTCTCCGCGACTCGATCCTGCCCGGTGGCGATCCGCCGCCGGTGTGGCCTCATCGAAGCGGGACCGCCCGCGGGGTTGCGATTCATCCTCTCTATCCGTCCGTGCCGGAAGCGGCGTTGCGCAACGCCGCGCTCTACGAATTGCTGGCGTTGTTCGACGCCGTGCGCGATGGCAGTACGAGGGAGCGCTCCTTGGCGCTCAAGCTGCTTGAGGAGCGGCTGCGGCCGTCGGAGACGCGCGCGCGATGACCCCGATGGACGCGCGCGATCCCAATGTCGCGATGCTCGAGCTTGTCGCCGCGCGGCTCGGTGAAGAGCTGCTGGCAGACGCGGTGTTTGTCGGCGGAGCGGTCGCGGGTCTGCTCGTCACTGATCCGGCGGCGCCTGCGATCCGCTCGACCGAGGATGTCGATCTCGTGTTTGGCGCCATCGCACTCGCCGATCATCACGAGTTCGAGGCGAGGCTGCGTGCGCGCGGCTTCGTGCACGACACCCGCGAGGGCGCGCCGATCTGCCGCTGGCGCATCGGATCGGTCACCGTCGACGCGATGCCGGCACGGGAAGATGTGCTCGGCTTCTCGAACCGTTGGTATCCGATGGCACTCGAAACCGCGACACGCGAGTCGCTTCCGAGCGGACGATGGATCCGACTGATCACGGCGCCGGCGTTCATCGGAACGAAACTCGAGGCTTTCGATGGTCGCGGCAATGGCGACTTTGTGTGCAGCCACGATCTCGGCGACGCTCTGGCGGTCGTCGATGGCCGCGAATCGCTGGTCTCCGAGTGTCGGTCGAGCCCGATCGATCTGCGCGGCTACCTCGCATCGAGATTTCGCAAGCTCCTGCGGAACCCCGCGTTTCTCGATGCGCTGCCAGCCCATCTTCCCGGCGACTGGGCGAGCCAGGAGCGCTTGCCCATGCTGCGGCAGCGGCTTGGGCAGCTCGCCGAGATTTCGTCGGCGTAGGTGTTGGTTTGGCAAGTGAATGTCGTCGCCGCAGCGGCGGCCGCTCAAACACGCGGCGGCCGCTCAAACCTCGCTATCCTGCGCGCATGGCGAAGGAGCGCATCGTCTCGCAGTCGGCGCAGGTGGCGGAAGCCGAGTCGGATCTCGATCCGCAGACGCTCGAGATCCGTCCGCGGTCGCTTGGCGAGTATGTCGGGCAGCGGGCGCTCGTCGAGCGGCTCACAATCGCGCTCACGGCGTCGAAGTCGCGCGGCGAGGCGATGGAGCATGTGCTGCTGCACGGACCGCCCGGCCTCGGCAAGACGACGCTCGCACATGTGATCGCGAACGAAATGGGTTCGCGCGCCTATGTGACGAGCGGCCCCGCGCTCTCGAAGGCGGGCGACCTCGTCGGCACGCTCACGAAGATGGAGGAGAACGATGTCCTCTTCATCGACGAGATCCACCGCCTGCCCGCCGCGGTCGAGGAGTACATCTATCCCGCGATGGAGGACCGCCGCATCGACTTCACGCTCGATTCGGGGATGCACTCGCGCGTGGTCACGATCTCGCTCAAGCCGTTCACGCTGATCGGCGCGACGACGCGCGCGGGGCTCCTGACGCAGGCGCTGCGCAGCCGCTTCGGCATCGCGCATCACCTCGAGTTCTACGGGCACGACGACCTCGTCGGCATCCTCGAGCGCGCGGCGCGCATCCTGTCGATGCCGGGGATCACCTCCGACGCGTTCGACGCGATCGCCGCGAGGAGCCGCGGCACGCCGCGCATCGCGATCCGCCTCCTGCGCCGCGTGCGCGACTTCGCCGCCGTGCGCGGAACGGGCCGGGCCGACCGCGCCGCGGTCGACGGCGCGCTCAAGCTCGAGGGCATCGACGAACGCGGGCTCGACGAGCTCGACCGCAAGTACATGCGCGCGATCGCGGAGATCTACGGCGGCGGCCCCGTCGGCGTCGA
>CAIXEV010000123.1 GCA_903918555.1 uncultured bacterium
GACATGCGCGCCGCTGCCGACCGCGCGCCATTCGGCGATCGACGCCTCGCGCGCGGCGGCGAGCCGGCCTTCATGTTCGTCGCGACCAGCGACCGAGGAGACCAGCGCGGTCTCGTACGCCTGACGCATCGTCTCCGCGAAGGGCGACCAAGGCGCGACCGACGGATGCAGCGCATCGCCATGGGTGAGGTAGACCGCGCCGCCGGCAAGCGTGAGCGAGCGCGACGAAGCGACGAACGGATCGTGGTTTCCTGCGATCAGCTCGAGCTTCGCGCCGGCCTTGTCGCAGCAGTCGCGAAACCGCTCGAGCTCGAACTCGGCGTGCTCGCGGAACTGGGCGTGGTGGAGTTCGGCCACATCGCCGTTCACGATGACGCGGGCGAACGGCGCGACGAGCTCCGCGAAGCGGTGCGCCTGCGCCGTCGCGCCGGGTCGGCCGAGGTGCAGGTCGCTGAGGACGATCGTCTTTGGCTCGACGGTGGAACTCACGGGTGGGAACTCAACGGCCGCGCGGCTGGGGACTCAAACTCGAGCCCTGTCCATCGGCTCGTCTTCGGACACTCTTGAACTTGTGCCTGTGAATCGACCGTTCGGGCGTCAGACGGAACCTAGCCGACCGGATGGTCTGGCGCGCCTGGACCGAAAGTGATGCGGTTCTTGCCGTTTCGCTTCGACTCAAGCGACCGCTCGTCGGCGCGGCGGAGGAGCGACTGGGGATCGTGGCCCTCCCACGGGAACACCGCGACGCCCGCGGACACGGACACGGTGCCGGGGCCCTCGCGGCCGAGCGAGGGCAGGCTCAGATCCGCGATCGCGCGCTGGAAGCGCCGCACGATCGACTCGACCGACTCCGGCGCCGCGCCGCCACCCTTGCGGGGCGCGGAGGTGTCGCAGAACACCACGACGAACTCGTCTCCGCCGATGCGGAACACATGGTCGCCCGCACGCACGCAGGTGCGGAGCAGTTCCGCTGTCTCGCGCAGCACCTCGTCGCCGGCATGGTGGCCGTAGTCGTCGTTGTAGCGCTTGAAATTGTCGATGTCGAGGCACATCAGGCTGATCGTGCGCCGCTCCTCGAGCGCACGCGCCATCGTGTCGCGCAGCATGGTCTCGAACGCGCGGCGGTTGCCCGCGCCGGTCAGTTCGTCGGTCCACGCGTGACGGCGCAGCTCGCGATGCGACTCCTCGAGCCGCAGCCAGTGCGAGAGCCAGACCGCCCACGCGGAGAGCGTCGCTTCGTCGAGCGTCGCCGACAGCAGCGCGCCGAACGCCCGGCCATCGGTCGCGACCGTGGCCTGCTTGAGACCGCGCCGATCGACGGCGACCGCCTCCTCCTCGCCGGGCCGCGGCGCGGCGACGAAGCGCACATCGGTGGTGCCGAGGTGATGCCGCAGCACCCGCAGCGCGGCCGACTGCAGGTCGGTGTGCTCGAGGAGCGCGCGCACGAGATCGATGTCGCCCGGCGGGCCCTCTCGCGGCGGCGACGGCGGGGGCGCGGGCATGCTGAAGGACTCGGTGCGACGACGACCGAGCCGCGGCTCGAGGCCCTTCAGCTTGGGATCGTCGGCGCCTCGCTTCTCAGGTGCGGGATCACGAATCTCGGGCTTGTGGAGCTCTGGCGCGTAGACCTCAGGCTTGTGGATCTCAGGCTTACGACCCTCTGGCCGCGCGGGCTCCGCCGGCTTCGGGTGCTGCGCGCGGCTCCGGTCCGCGTCGGTGGGGAAGGCGGCCGGCTGTCGAGCGCGCGATGCGCCCGCGAGCGCGTCCTCGATCGCGATCTCCACCATGCTGCGCTCGGGATGCTGGGGCGCCGGCTCCCGCGCCGGTTCGCGGGCGGGCTCGGTCGGGCCGGGCCGCGCGCGTGGCGTCTCCGCCTTCGCGGCGTCGCGCTGCCCGAGTTCCTTGGTTTCCAGCCGTGATTCCATCACTCCAAGTTCGCAAAGAACGGGAATGAGTTCATCCGCGTTTGCCGGAAGGACGAGAGAATGCTCAAAATCCTCGGCAATCGCCTCTGCGATGAGATCTTCTTGACCCCGCTGGACCGCGAGGATCAGCGGGACAAGCGGATCGGCGCGGCGGAACGCGGCGACCACCCGCTGCATGTCGAATCCGTCGCAGTCCGCGGAAACGACGACCGTCGAGACGGGCTCGCGCGCGGGCGACAGCCCCACCTCGGCGACGGCGTCCACGAGGCTCTCGATCTCGCTGACGGCGGGCACATGGCGGCGCAAGAGCGCAGCGAACTCGCGCACGGATTCACCGCGCCCGACCACGACCGCCCTGGCCCGCGGCGCACGCGGACGATGGAGCGACGAACCGCTGGCGGTCATCGTCCACCTCCGTCGTCGCGGCGCGGTCCGCGATCACCTTCGAACAGGTCGAGGAGCATCTCGAGCTCCTCGGGAGTCACGGCGTTGCCGCTCGGACCCGGCGGATCCTCTGCGTCTCCATCGAGCTGCTCTTCGCCAAACGCGCCACCGTCCTGGACTCCGTCGACCAAGGCCGCGGATCCGTGTCCGAGGGTCGTCGCATGAACCGGAGGCTCAGCCGTCCGCGCGATCCGAAGCTGTGGCGGGGTGATGCCCGAGGTGCGCGGGGAAGCCGCGCGCGGCGGCGCGTCCGGGGCCTCCTGAACCAGCCCACGCTGGATCTCGATGGCGATGTCCGCCTCGAAGACCCAGACCGAGACGCGCCGCAGCCGCGTCCGGATCACAGCGAAGAGTCCGTCGAGGTCGTCGATCTGTCGCTCGGCCAGCACCAGCGCCGGGCGCTCGCTCGCATCGCCTTCGCGCTCGATCACCGTGAGCGCCGCGACCGCCATGAGCGGGTCGTCCACGATCTCGCACGGCGTGCTGGACTGAGCAGCCAGGCCGCGAAGCGCGTCCGATAGTGCACAACCCTCGGCCGTCAAGATGACGGCGCGGGTGTGTTGACGCAGAGCGTCCAGGGGTCTGGGCGCGGGATGTGGCAAGCTCAGCGAATCCTCAGGCCAAATCTAGCACCAGATCAGGGGAAGTCTCCGAGAACCTTCTTCTCCGTGGTAAATGGGGCAAGAGGCACCCGACGCGTTGGCGGAAAGTGGTCGCCGTGGTATCGTTCTCGACCCGTCGCCCACCCCGTGGTGGGCACACCCTCGCTCGGCATCGGGCTCGCGCGAGGCATCCAAGACCGTACCGACGGCCGGTTTCCCGGCGGATCGGTACTGAGACAGAAGAGGTAGGTTTCGAATCATGTCCCAGTTCCAGACTCAGGCTCCCTCGTTCAGGCTCAAGGAAGGCGCCAGCGGCCGTCTGTTCGTTGACTTCCGCTCCACCGAGGATCTGCGCCGTCTGATGACTCCGAACGGCAAGATCTATTCGCGCAAGCGCACGGGTCTTTCGGCCCAGCAGCAGCTTCAGGTCGCGCAGGCGATCAAGCGCGCGCGCTTCATGGCGCTTCTGCCGTACACCTCGGCGACGATGTGAGAGCCGAACCTGCTTTGCCGATGGCAAAGCTCCGGCGCTCGATCAACAACGACGACAGCCAAAACGGGCGCCACTGCTTCGAGCAGTGCCGCCCGTTCTGTCGTGTCCAGGTTGATTCCGCACGACTGCAAGGACTCCGCCCCACTGGAAGAAACGGCACCCGTTTCGGCTGTCGTTCTTTGGCGCCGCTCGCTCACGCAAGCCGCAAGGCGGCAGCAACCCGCGACACGAAGCACAGCGTTCGGAGCTTGCGGATGCCGGCATCGGTCGGATCCACGGCCCGTCCACGCGCGATCCACGCGCTTGCGGCGTCGAAGCGCTTTCGCTTGATCGCGATCAGCGCCAGGTTGTGGATCGCGACGATCGACTTCGGGTCGAGTCGGAGCAGTCGCCGCGCATGCGCGCGTCCCTCGTCGAGGTCGCCCTTCTCGAGCGCGAGCCGCGCCGCGATGCGCAGCACATCCGCGTCTTTCCCGTGCGTCTTGCGCACTTCGCGGCCGAACCGCGCCACGAACGCCTTCTCCGCGCGCTCGCTGAGTCCGCACGCGAGCAGCGCCTGCACCGTCTCGATGAGGTCGAGCCGATCGGGTGGCGCGCCGCGCGCGTCGAGCTCCTTCTCGAGGAGCGGCCGCGCCGCCACGAAGCGGCCCTGCGCCACGGCCACCAGCGCAGCCTCGAGCGCGAGGCCCGGAAGCTCGGGCGACAGCCGCGTCGCGACCTCGCCATGCCGCGCGGCGCGCACGAGGTCATTGCGGCGGCGCATGGCGCGGGCGAACATCAGGTGGATCTTGGGGTTCGACGGCTCGACTCGCGCAAGCTGGTCGAGCAGCTGCGCCGCCTCGGCGGCGCGTCCGGCCGCGAGATGGATGCGGACCGCCTCGATGGCAAGCGGCGGGGGAACCGCGCCGCGGCGGAACTCCTCGGCAAGCAGCGTGGCGGTCTCGGAGCCACGGTCGACGAGGAGCAGCGTGCGGGCGAGCTCGATCCGGGCGCCGACGAGCGTCGGGCCTTCGGCGATCGCGCGGCGGAAGCAATGCTCGGCGCGACGGAGGTCGCCGCGCGCGACGAGGCTGCGCGCGACCTCGAGATGCGAGGTCGCTGGCCGTTCGATCGAGTGGAGCGCGAGGTAGTAGGCGGTCTCCGCCTCCTCGTGGCGACCGAGCAGCGCGTACGCGCGGATCAGCATGGAGACCGCGGTCTCGCACTTCGGGTCGAGCCGCAGCGTCGCCTCGAACGCGGTGACCGCCTCCTCGTAGCGCACGAGCTTGGCGAGGATCAGGCCCTCGGCGAGGCGCGGGTCGCGCGCGGTCGGGAGCAGCGCCGCCGACTGCCGGTAGAGCTGCAGCGCCTCGTCCTGCCGGCCAATCGCCTCGAGCGTCCAGCCGAGGTTGAGCATCCAGTCGCCGCGCGTCGGGTCGCTGGCGACCGCGGCGCGCAGTTCGCGCTCCGCATCCACGAGCCTGCCCTGTCGGAGCATCTCGCGTGCGCGGCTGGCGTGATGTTCGCCCTTCCTTGAGTCGGCCATGGAACGATCCTGCTCGTGGGAAGATATGCGCGTTCGATCGACGAGACGAGCGAAAAGTCGCCAATCATCGGCGTTTCGGGTGGCCGTGGGGACTGGTTCCTTCACCGCTATAGTCCCCGCTTTCCCCGAATCCGACAGCGAAAGAGGATGACCGCCATGGCGAGCGCAGCAGGTACCCGAAAGCCCCGAACGAAGTCGAGCAAGTCGTCCCAGAAGCAGGGCGGAGCCCCAGCGGAGGTGGGTATCGGCCGGCGCCGCGAGACCGACTCGATGGGCGAGATGTTCGTGCCCGCCGATGCGCTGTTCGGCGCGACCACCCAGCGCGCGGTGCTCAACTTCCCCGTGTCGTTCCGCACGCTGCCCCAGGCGCAGATCGAGGCGCACATCCTCCTCAAGAAGTGCTGCGCCGAGGCGAACGCCGAGCTCGGCGAGCTTCCGCGTGACAAGGCCGCCGCCATCGCCGCCGCCGCCGACCAGCTCCTCAACGAGTTCGCGCAGCCGGTCGCGGAGGGCCTGCGCCATCCGTTCAGCCACCCGCTGATGCGGCATTTCCCGATCGATGTCTTCCAGACGGGTTCGGGCACCTCGACCAACATGAATGTGAACGAGGTGATCGCGAATGTCGCGAGCCAGCGCGCGGGCAAGGCGATCGGATCGAAGGATCCCGTCCACCCGAACGACCATGTCAACTACGGCCAGAGCTCGAACGACACCTACCCGTCGTCGATGCAGATCGCGGGCGCGCTGCTCGTCTCCAAGCGCCTGATTCCCGCGCTCGAGCGCCTCGCGAAGACGCTCGAGGCGAAGGCGAGGGAGTGGGACAAGGTCGTCAAGATCGGCCGCACCCACCTCATGGAC
>CAIXEV010000124.1 GCA_903918555.1 uncultured bacterium
CCGTGATCGCACGGCTGCGCGCGGCGTACCCCGACATCGAGCCGGTGGCGTGGGGTGGTCCCAAGATGGCGGCGGCCGGCGCCACGATGCTTGGCCGCACCGCAGACGACGGCGTGATGGGCCTCGCGGGGATCTCGAAGGTCGCCGAGGTGAAGCGGCTCCACGACGAGATCGTCGCCTGGGCGCGCGCGAACCCCGTCGCCGTCCACATGCCGGTCGACAGCCCGAGCGCGAACTACCCGCTGTGCGCGCGACTGAAGCCGCTCGGTGCGCGCGTCGTCAACCTCGTCGCGCCGCAGCTCTGGGCGTGGGCGCCGTGGCGCATCCGCAAGGTGCGACGGCTCTCCGATGTGATGCTCTGCCTGCTTCCGTTCGAGGAAGAGTGGTTCCGCTCGCGCGGCGTCACCGCGAAGTTCGTCGGCCACCCGGTGCTCTCGAAGCCGCTCGAACTTGCGCGATGCGCGGAGGAGGCGAAGCGGCTTCCGCAGGGTTCGCCGCGCGTCCTGCTGCTGCCTGGATCGCGCTCAAGCGAGGTCCGTCGAAACGGGCGCCTGCTCGCGGACATCTTCGCGCTCGTTCGCGCGGCGATGCCGGGCGCGCGCGCGGTCGCGGTGGCGTCGAACGAGGCGAACGCGCAGCGATTCCGTGCCGAGCTCGGCGACAAGGTTCCCGAAGGCGTCGACATCGTGGTCTCGGGCCGCGAGGTCAGCCTCGAGGGCGCGCTCGCGTGGTGCGATCTCGCGCTCGCCGTGTCCGGCACCGTCAGCCTCGACTGCACGCGCCAGGCGAAGCCGATGATCGGCGTCTACCGCACGAGCCTGCCGGAGGCGCTCGGCGCGAAGCTCGTGATCCGCGCGCCGAGCCTGCTCCTCCCGAACATCCTCGCCGGGCGCCGCATCGTGCCCGAGTTCGTGCCGTACGCAGGCGGCGCTGCGCCGATCGCGGCCGAGGCGCTCTCGATCCTCGGCGACCGCGCGCGCAGCGCTCGGATCGAGCGCGACCTGCGCGCGGTGGCCGACCAGTTCCTCGGCCGCGACCCCGCGCCGATCGTGGCGGAGATCGTCGCGCGCGAGGCGCGCGGCACGCGCGTGGACGACGCGGCGCTTGACGAAATCGTTCGCGCGTTTTCCTAGTGCGCGCCGTGCGCGCGCGCTACACTGCGCGCCTCGCCGCATCGTCGCGGCACGCCGCAAGAAGCATGTGGTAAAGCGCAATCTGGAAAAGCGCAATCTGGAAAAGCGCAATCTGGAAAAGCGCAAGGAGAACGGTCATGGTGCATCTGGTTGGCCAAGCGGATCCTGGATCCACGTTTGTCATGATCGGTCTTGGGTTGATCGCCTTCGTCGCGCTGATGGGCGCGCTTTACTTCATCGTGACGCGGTGGATCGTGAATGTCGGCTCGAGCGAGATCGTCATCACCGAGCGCCGCTTCTCCGGCAAGCGCCTTCCCGCCGCCCGCGCGTTCGCCGCGAACGGCGAAGTCGGCATCCAGGCCGCGTACCTCGCGCCCGGCCTGCATGTCATCCCGTGGCCCTTCATGCGCGTCGTCGGCAAGTACCAGTTCGTCACGATCGGCCCCGATGAACTCGGCGTCATCACCGCGACCGACGGCGAGCCGATGCCCTCGGGCCGCATCTACGCCGAAGACAAGGCCGGTGGCTCGCACGACAACTTCCAGGATCCGACCGCGTTCCTCAACAACGGCGGCATCCGCGGCAAGCAGCTGCGCTTCCTCACCAACGGAACCTTCAAGATCCATCCGCTGCTCTTCCGCGTCGAGAAGATCAAGAAGACGGTCGTGCCACAGGGCGCGATCGGCGTCGTCACGGCGGCCGACGGCATCGCGCTCGAGCAGGGGCAGCTCCTCGGCAAGAGCGTCGAGGACCACGACAGCTTCCAGAAGGCCGAGATCTTCCTCACGAAGGGCGGCCAGAAGGGCCCGCAGATCGAGTTCCTGCGGCCGGGCACCTACAACATCTTCGCCGACATGTTCCAGGTCGAGCTGCACGAGGCCGTGACGATCCGCGAGGATCAGATCGGCATCGTCGAGGCGCGCGACGGAAAGCCGATGTCGAAGGAGGATGTCGTTGCGCCGACGCCCGATGTCGGCCGGCACAACAGCTTCCAGGATGGCCAGGCGTTCCTCGACAGCGGCGGATTCCGAGGCCCGCAGGAGTCGGTGCTTCGGCCCGGCACCTACTACATCAACCCGTACCTCTTCTCGGTGGTGGGCGCTCCGCTCACGATCGTCAAGCAGGGCGAGGTCGGCGTCCTCATCTCGAACATCGGCAGGGACCCCGCGGGGCTCGGCGCCGACGGCGAGCTGCTGCCAGCGTCGTCGACCGCCCGTCACCCCGAGGATCCCGAGGAGGTGCGCGTCGACCGCGGCATCCGCACGCGCCATGTCGTGCCCGACGGCTTCCGCGGCATCCAGCGCAATGTGCTCGGGCCCGGCAAGTACAACATCAATCCGCGCGCGTTCACGGTGATCCCGATCCCGACCACCACGCGCTCGGTCGCGTGGGGCGGCGGCACCACCGACGCCAACTTCGACCCGTTCCAGGTCGTCAGCTACGACGGCTTCGAGATGAAGGTCGAGGTGCGCTGCCAGTACCGCATCCTGCCCGAGAACGCGCCGTATGTCGTGCAGAAGCTCGGCTCGATCGCGGACCTCGAGGCGAATGTGATCCACCCGCAGATCGACGGCATCTTCCGCGCGCAGGTGTCGAAGTCGCCAGCGATCTCCTACCAGCAGAATCGCGCCGAGGAGCAGACCTCGGCGGAAGGGGCCGTGCGCACGGACCTGTCGGGCTACAAGGTCGAGGTGGTGTCGGTCATGATCACCAACATCCACCTGCCCGAGGCGCTGATGAAGACGACGCAGGAGAAGAACCTCGCCGAGCAGCGCAAGTCGATGTTCGACGCGCAGGAGCAGGCCGAGAAGCGCCGCATCGAGTTCCAGAAGAC
>CAIXEV010000125.1 GCA_903918555.1 uncultured bacterium
GATCCTTCAGATCGAGGTCGACGAACAGCCCGCCCGTGAGGCCGGACGAGGTCAGGCGCGCGCGCAGGCCGCGGGCGACGCCGCCCTCGAGGTCCTTGGTGAAGAGGCCCGTCTGCTCGGGGCCGAAGACATCGAGCCGCACCTTCATGCGGATGACGACGGGGCTCGCGAAGTCGAAGCTCTCGTCGTCGGTGCCCTGCTCGTTGTAGAAGCGGTCGGCGAACGCGATGGCGGCGACCTCGCCGATCGGCACGCCGCGGTACTTCACGGGGCTTCCGATCTGCAGGCCGTTCACGGAGTCGGTGGTCGAGGTCTCGATGATCGCCGTCTGCTTGAACATCGTGCCCGAGCCGAGCGCGATGACGCTCCCGAGGCCGAGCGAGACCGAGACGATCACGAAGATGCCGACCTTGAACTCCTTCGCTCTGAAATCGGTGGACGCGCTCATGAGTGGACTCCCGCGCGGCGCGCGCGATGCGGCGCCTTGGCCGCGGCGGTGAAGGGCTGGCGATGCTGCATGGTCATGACTCTTGGGTGGGAACACGGTTGAGGAAGCGACGAACCCACTCGTCGTCGGAGTGGTCGCGCAGTTCGGCCGGCGCGCCGAGCGCGACCAGCTTCCTGCGCGCGCCATCGAGCATGGCGAAGCGCTGGCCGATCGCGAAGATGCTCGCGAGCTCGTGCGAGATGATGACGAAGGTGGTGCCGAGCATGCGGTTCAGCGCTTCGATCATCGCGTCGAGGTCGGCGCTCGTCACCGGGTCGAGGCCGGCGCTCGGCTCGTCGAGGAAGATGATCGGCGGGTCAAGCGCAAGCGCGCGGGCGATCGCGGCGCGCTTCTGCATGCCGCCCGAGATCTCCGAGGGCTGCTTGAGCGCGTGGGCGCCGAGGCCGACGAGCCCGAGCTTGGCGCGGGCGACATCGTCCATCACATCGTCGGGAAGATCCGTGAATTCCTCGAGCGGCAGCCGCACATTCTCGAGGAGCGTCTTGCCGCCGAACAGCGCGCCCAGCTGGTACATCACGCCGAATCGCCGACGCACGCTCCGGATCGCGTCGTCGTCGGAGTCGACGATGTCGACGCCATCGATCGTGATCGAGCCCGCGAGCGGCTTGCGCAGCGCGGTGAGGCACGAGAGCAGCGTCGTCTTGCCGCAGCCCGAGCCGCCGCCGATGAACAGGATCTCGCCCTTCAGGATGTCGAGGTCGATCCCCTCGATGATCGGGCGGTCGTAGCCGATCGACACGCCGCGCAGCGAGATCGCCGTCTCGCGCGCGGTTGGCCGTGGTGCTGGTGCGGACGGTGCGGGCATGGTTCGCTAGATGCCGAGCGTGTAGAAGAACGCGCCGAGGACGCTGTCGGCAAGGATGATGGCGACGATGCCCGCGACGACCGCGCGCGTGGTGCTGAGGCCGACGGCGCCGGGCCCCTGCCCCGTGCGCAGTCCCGAGAGGCAGCCGATCGACGCGACGAGGATCGCGAACACGGCGGCCTTCACGAGGCCCTGCACGAATCCGCCGACGGTGAGCGCCTGGCGAACCTCGTCGGTGTACTGCGCGAGCGTGAAGCCCTCGGCCCCGAGGATCATGTAGCCGCCCGCGACGCCGAGGATCGATGCCCAGATCGCGAGCATCGGCGTGACGACCGTCGTGGCGATCAGGCGCGGAATCACGAGGAAACGCACGGGATCGATGCCGAAGGTGCGCAGCGCGTCGAGCTCCTGCGTGACCTTCATCGTGCCGATCTCGGCGGCGAACGCGCTGCCCGAGCGGCCGGCGAGGATGATCGCCGTGATGAGCGGCCCGAGCTCGCGCACCACCGAGACGGCGACGACATCCGCGACCTGCAGCTTCGCGCCGTACTTCGCCATCGGATCGAAGGTCTGGAACGCGATGATCGCGCCGATCAGGAAGCCGAGGAGGCCGACGACCGCGATCGCGTCGCTTCCGTGCCGCGCCATCGCGGCGATCGTGTCGCCGACGCGCAGGTGCTGCGGGTAGCGCACGAGATGCACGCAGACGAGCGCGATCTCGCCGATGAACCGCACGAGGTCGACGACGCCGTCGCGGATCGCGATCGACGCGGCGCCCACCTCGCGCACGAAGCCCGGCGCCTTCGCGGGTTCCTGCGGCTCCTGCCCGCGCAACGCGAGGTCGATGAGCAGCCGCCGGTCCTTGTCGGCGCCCGTGATCTCGAACCCGACGCCCGCGCCCTTCGCGAGGCGGAAGAGAAACACGGCGACCGACACGCCCGAGGCGTCGAGGTGCGTCACCTTCGAGAAGTCGAGCGTGACGGCGCCCGCGAGCCGCGAGGGAAGCTTCCGCTCGAGCGTCTCGCGCACGCGGCCGATCGACTCGGCATCGATCGCGCCTTCGGGAGCGATGAGAACACCCCCCGCCCCCTCTGAGACGGCGATCGGAGCATCAGCGCCCTTGCTGCGTCGCGGCATTCAGCGACCTGCCCGCTTCGCCTCTTCGTAGATCGCGAGCGCCTTCGGCATCAGCGCCTCGAGCCTCGCCGCGCGCTTGTCGTCGTTCGGGTGCGTCGACAGGAACTCGGGCGGCTTCTCGCCTCCCTGCGACGACATCTTCCGCCAGAAGCCGACCGCCGCGCGCGGGTCGTAGCCAGCGTCGGCCGCGATCAGCAGGCCGATCTCGTCGGCCTCGGTCTCCTCGCTGCGGCTGAAGGCCGTCTCGCCGACCGCGCCGTAGCCGGCGAGGACGCCGTCGATGAGCTCGGGGCTCACCTGGCCCGTCTCGCTCACGATTCCCGCCGCGATCTCGACCGCCATCGCGCGCGAGACGCGTTCGCCGCCGTGACGCGCGATCGCGTGCGCGGCCTCGTGGCCCATCACGACCGCGAGCTCGTCGTCGCTCGTCGCCACCGTCAGGAGGCCCGTGTTCACGGCGCTCTTGCCGCCGGGCAGCATCCACGCGTTGACTTCGGGCGTGTCGATGAGCGCGAACTGCCACTGGAAGCCCTCGACCGCCTGCGGATAGCGGCGCACCGACGCATCGGCGATCCGCTGCCCGACGCGCTGCACGCGCGCGTAGTCCGGTCCGCTGCTGATCGTCTTCGCCTGCGCGAGCGTCTCCGTGTACGCAGCCTCGCCGAGTTGACGCTCCTCGCTGAGCGAGAGGAGCATCATCTGGCTCCGCCCGGTCTCGGGAACCGTTCCGCACGCCGCGAGGAACTGCGGCGCGAGCGCGCACGCGGCGGACAGCGAGGCGAGGCGAGCCACGGCCCCGCGGCACGCGAAAATTTCCGAAATCAGGCGCCGAATCGACATGGTGCGACCTCCGCAGGGCTTCGTTCGCCCCGCGCCGCGCAGTCTACCGACCGCCGCAGTGCACGGCGCAGGGTGACGCGAGGCCGGAACCGGAAGCCAGCCGAAGAGGTTACGCCGCCTGCGCCCGCGTCCGATTGGGTACGCTTCCGCCCATGAAGCGCACCACCACTCCCCGACGCGGAAACTGCCTCACCGGTCTCGTCATCGGCCTTGCCGTCCTCGGCGTCCTGCTGCTCATCGGCGGCGCCATCGCCTATCTGTCGTTCAACCCGGCCGAGGCTCTCGCGAAGCTCCAGGCCGATGTGAAGGCGCTCTCCGACGGCGCGACGGCCATCGAGGCTCCGGGCAGCGTGGAGGTCGAGCTCGCGTCCGGTGGCGCCGCGTTCATCCTCTCGCCGACCGGGACGGTCGGCGACAAGGTCATTCCCACGCCGCCGGCGAGCGTGAGCTACACGATCACGGTGACGGCTCCGGATGGCAGCCCGGTGAAGGTCGAGGCCAACACGGCGCCGCGCAACGGAACGGAACCGTTCTACTTCTTCGGCTTCTGCGAACTCAAGACCGAAGGCACCTACAAGATCGATGTCGCTGCGTCGGACGGCTCGACTCCCGCCGCGATCCTCGCGACCCGCGCGAGCCAAGAGGAGCTTCAGCGGCTTCTCTCCGAAGGCCTGCGCGCCTCGGGCGGCGTCCTCGGCGGTTGCGGCGCGCTCTGCGGGCTCGCGATGGCCGTCGTGTTCGGCGTGCTCGCGCTCTTCATGCGCAAGAAGTCGCAGCCCGATCCGCTTGCGATCTGAGCGGACCGCCGGCCGTCAGTATGAGGGCTCGTACACCTTGCTCCGCAGCCACGCGTCGATGTCGCTCGGTCGATCGACGCGCGCGAAGCCGCGTTCGAAGATGAGCTCCGCGACCTCGACCGCCACATCGATCGCGGACTGATGGATGCGATCGAGCGGCGGGTAGATGAGCCCCACCGAGAGCTCCGCTTCGGTGGTGCGCGCCGAAAGCGCTTCCGCGGCCTTCAGGAACATCTCGTCGGTCACGCGCGCGGCCTCGGTCGCGTACACCGCCATGCCGACCGCGGGATAGATGTAGACATTGTTGCCCTGGCCCGGCACGAGGATGCGGCCATTGAGCTCGACCGGTTGGAACGGCGAGCCCGAGGCGAAGATCGCGCCGCCATCGGTCCAGATCCACGCCTGCTCGGCGGTGCACTCCGACTTCGAGGTCGGGTTCGAGTACGGGAAGATCACGGGCCGCTCGCAATACGCGCGCATCGCCTCGACGACCTCCTGCGTGAAGGTCTGCGGCTGCGTGCTCGTGCCGATGAGCACGGTCGGCTTGAGCGCGCGCACGGCCTCGGGCAGCGTCTTGAGAAGCTCGCCCTCGCGCACGAACGCCTGCTGGTGCGGCTGGATGCCCGGGTTGTCCTTCACGACGACGCCCTTCGAGTTCATCAGCCAGATGCGCGCACGCGCCTCGTGCTCGGAGACGCCGCGCTGCATCATCGCCTCCACCACGAGCTCGGCGATGCCGGTCGCCGCGCTGCCTGCGCCGAAGAAGAGATAGCGGTGGTCGACGAGCGCGTTGCCGAGCGCGCGGCACGCGGCTAACAGCCCCGCGACCGCGATCGACGCGGTGCCCTGGATGTCGTCGTTGAAGCACGAGACGCGGTCGCGGTAGCGCGCGAGCAGCGGGATCGCGGTCGTGTTGTGGAAGTCCTCGAACTGGATGCACGCGCGCGGATAGACCTCCTGCACCGCCATCACGAACTCCTCGACGAAGGAGTCGTACTCCGCGCCGCGCAGCCGCTGCTGCCGAAGGCCCGGATACAGCGGATCGCGCAGGAATTCCTCGTTGTTCGTGCCGACATCGAGGACGACCGGCATGCAGCGCGCGGGCGGCACGCCGCCGATCGCGGTGTAGAGCGCGAGCTTTCCGACGGGAATGCCCATGCCGCAGACGCCGAGGTCGCCGAGGCCGAGGATCCGTTCGCCGTCGGTGACGCAGATGATGCGCACATCCATCTCGGGCCAGTTGCGCAGGATCTCCGCGACGCGGCCGCGGTGCTTGAGCGACACATACAGCCCCTTCGGGCGCCGCATGATGTGGCCGAACTTCTGGCACGCCTCGCCGACGGTCGGGGTGTAGACGATCGGCATGTGCCGCGGCGGATCCGCGCGCAGCAGCTGGTAGAAGAGCCGCTCGTTGCGGTCCTGCAGCTCGGAGAGGTAGATGTAGCGCTCGAGGTCGTTGGCGCGGTGCGCAAGCTGCACGAGCGCGCGCCGCTGCTGCGTGGGGCTGTCCTCGACGGCGTCGGGAAAGAGCCCGGTCAGGCCAAGCAGCTCGCGCTCGGCCTCGCCGAACGCGGTGCCTTTGTTCAGGCGCGGGTTGTACAGGATCTCGTGGGCGTCTTTGCGCATCGTGGCTCCTCAGGGCGACTCGCGCCAACTGCCCGAGCGCGACGGATCGAGCGCGTCGAAGACGAGCGCGCCCTCCGCAACGATGAACGCGCGGCCGGAGACGCTCGGCCGGACGCTTCCGTCGGGGAGCGCAGCGTACCGCGCCTCGAAGACGCTGCCGATCGCCGACTCCTGCGTCCACAAGACGCCTGCGGCCAGTTCGCCCCGCGCGGCCATCGACGCGAGCAGCGCGCTCGTGCCCGTGCCGCAGGGCGAGCGGTCGAAGGTGCCGTTGGGGCAGAGGACGAAGTTCCTCGCACGGGCGTCGGCGCGCGACGGGCTGAACGAGAGCAGCACATGGTCGATCAGCCCGTCGTTCTCAGGGCCCGCGCGCAGGTCGGCGCGACGGATTCCGTCGAGAATCGACGCTGCATACGCGAGTTCCTCGGCGTGCGAGCGCATCGCGCGCCCCGCCCTGCCGCCGGCCGCGAGCCCGTCATGGCGCACGATGAAGAACCAGTTGCCGCCCCACGCGATGTCGCCGCGCACGACGCCGCCCTGCGCGAGCACGACCTCGACCTCGCGCGCGTGAAGCCGCGACGGCACGTTGTCGAACGCGAAGCGCCCGTCGTCGAGCGAGGTCGCCACGACATCGCCGACGCGCGTCTCGATCGAAGCGCGGCGGGGAAGGTCGAAGCCGATGTGGCGAAGCGTCCGCGCGAGGCCGATCGTCGCGTGCCCGCACATTCCGAGCGGCGCGCTCGCGTTCCAGTAGAGGACGCCGCACGAAGCGCCCGGCTTCGCCGGCCGACAGGCGAGCGCGCACACCGTCGCGTCGGCGGCGCGCGGATTCGCGGCGAGCGCGAGGCACTCGGGCGGGATCGCGAGCCTGCCGTCGACCGACCAGCGCGCGATCAGTTCGGGGAGCGTGAGTTGGAAGAGCCCGCCGTCCGGTGCCAGCAGCACGCGCGTGGGCTCGCCTTCGGTGTGGCTGTCGACGAATCGCTCGATCTTCACGCGCGCAGGATACTGCGCGGACGCGCTACGCTGCGCGCATGCAGTCCTCGAACGATGTCGGCTCGCCGTTCCGCGGCGTGATTCCCGCGATTGTTTCCCCGTTCCGCGACGACGGCGCGCTGTGCACGACGCGCCTGGGCGACCTCGCGCGGCGCATGCTCGCTGCGGGCTGCTCGGGCACGGTGTGGCCGGGCTCGCTCGGCGAGGGCCAGGCGCTTTCGTTCGACGAGCGCGTCGAGGGCTGGAAGGCGATCGCGGCGGCGAGCGAGGGGCGCGGAAACGCGTTCGCGACGATCTCGGCCGCGTCGACGCGCGAGGCGGTGCGCCAGGTCGAGAAGGCCGCGGAGATCGGCATGCGCGGCGCGATGATCCTGCCGCCGTATGTCCACAAGGGACCGTGGCACGAGTACCGCGCGCACTTCGACGCGATGCTGAAGGCGGCGCCCTTGCCGATGATGCTCTACAACAATCCGCCCGCGTACATCGTCGATGTGAGCGCGGAGCAGGTGTTCGATCTTGCGGAGACGCACGCGAACCTCGTCGCCGTGAAGGACTCGACCGGCGACGCGCGCAAGCTGACGGCGCTCGTCGCGGGAAACCGCGGCCGCGCGCGGCAGGTCGGCGCGCTCGTCGGCCTCGACGACTGCGCGGTCGAGGGCGCGCGCATGGGTTGCGCCGGCTGGATCGCGGGCCTCGCGAACGCGCTGCCCGAGGAGAGCGTGCGGCTCTTCACGCTGGCGCAGTCGACGCGCGCGGAGGACATCGCGGCGTGCGACGCGCTCTACGCGTGGTTCCTGCCGCTCCTCAGGCTCGACACCGTGCCCGAGTTCGTGCAGCTGATCAAGCTGGTGATGGCCGAGACCGGCACCGGCGACGAGCGCGTGCGCGCGCCGCGCCAGCCGCTCGAGGGTGAGGCGCGCGCACGGGCGCTGACGGTGATCCGCACGGCGCTGGCGAAGCGCGGGTGACGGTCGTTTTGGCGTTCGGACGGGACCGCCGGTCGCACGAAAGGGAACCGCCGCAGCGGCGACCGCTCAACGGACGGGACC
>CAIXEV010000126.1 GCA_903918555.1 uncultured bacterium
ACGCCTGCGCTCTGCCGCTTCGTGTTCGCCCGTGCGTACGGCGCGGGCGCCCTGCCGGGCACCGCCCGACACGGCGACAGCCCGCTCGTGCGCGCCCTCAAGCGCTGGTACGAGCCGCTGCTGCGCGCGTCGGTCCGCCGCCGCCGCACGGTGCTCGCGGGCGCGGGCACGCTCACGCTGGCGTCGCTTCTCCTCGCGTCGACCTTCGGCAGCTCGTTCCTTCCGAGCTTCCGCGAGGGAACCTTCACGGTCTTCCTCATGGCGCCGCCGGGCACCTCGCTCGGCGAAAGCGACCGCCTCGCGCGCGGCGTCGAGGCGCAGCTCGTCGCGATCGACGGCGTGACGAGCGTCACCCGCCGCACCGGCCGCGCCGAACGCGACGAGCACGCGGAGCCCGTGAGCAGCTCGGAGATCGAGGTCGTGATGACGGCCGAGGCGGACCAGCGCGTCGTGCGCGCGCGCATTGACCAGATCCTCCTCAACATCCCCGGCGTCACCACGATGGTCGGCCAGCCGATCGAGCACCGCATGTCGCACATCCTGTCGGGCACGCCCGCCGCGATCGCGATCAATGTCTTCGGCGACGACCTCGAGACGCTGCGTTCGCTCGCGAAGGAAATCGAAGGCGAACTCAAGTCGATTCCGGGCACGCGCGATGTCAACGCGAACCGCGAGGTGCTCGTCACCTCGCTCCCGATCCGCTACCGCGCGCAGGATCTCGCCGCGGCGGGCCTCACGCCCGCGTCGGCCGCGCGCCAGGTGCAGCAGGCGCTCTACGGCGAGACGGTCGCCGAAGTGAGCGACGGCCCGCGGCGCATCGACCTCGTCGTGCGGCTCGCCGAGGACGAGCGCGAGCGCATCGAGCAGGTGGGTGAACTCATCCTGCGCGGGCAAGGCGGCGCGACGGTGCGGCTGCGCGAGGTCGCCGACATCGGCCCCGAGCGCACGAGCAACCTCATCGCGCGCGAGAACGCGCAGCGCAAGGCGATCGTGTCGACGAATGTCGCCGACGGCTACAACCTCGGCGAACTCGTGAAGGTCGTGCGCGAGAAGGTCGATCCGATCGTGTCGCGCGCCGGCTGCACCGTGCAGTACGGCGGGCAGTTCGAGGCGCAGCAGTCGGCGAGCCGCACGATCCTCATCATGGGCGCCGTGGTCGCCGTGGTGATGTTCCTGCTGCTCCAGCTGGCGACCGGTCACAGCCGCACGGCGGTGCTCGTGATGCTGAACCTGCCGCTCGCGCTCATCGGCGGCATCGCCGCGATCTATCTCACCGAGTCGCGGCCGTTCGTCGGCAACACGCTTGCGCTGTTCGGCCTCGGCGGCGAGCGCTATGTCGAGCCGGTCCTCTCGATCGCGAGCATGGTCGGGTTCGTCACGCTGTTCGGCATCGCCGTGCGCAACGGCATCCTGCTCGTCAACCACTACGCGCATCTCGAGGAGCACGAGGGATGCACGCGCGAGGAGTCGGTCGTGCGCGGCTCGATGGAGCGGCTCGTGCCGATCCTCATGACGGCGCTCACCGCCGCGCTCGGCCTGATTCCGCTTGCGATGAGCGGCAACAAGCCCGGCAGCGAGCTCCTCGCCGCGCTTTCGGTCGTCGTGCTCGGCGGACTCGTGTCGTCGACCCTGCTCAATCTGTTCGTCGTTCCCGCGGGCTACGCGCTCGCTTTCCGGATTTCGCGTGAACCCAAGTGACCTATCAAGGAGAAGCCATGAAGACCATGACTGAACTGCTCGGAGTTTCCTGCTGCGCCCTGGCGCTCGCCGCGTTTGCCGGCTGCGAGAAGAAGGACGCCGCCGCGCCGGCCGCCAAGGCGGGCGATCACTCGCACGACGGCGACCATGCGCATGACCACGATCATGACCACGCGCACGCCGAGGACGGCAAGATGGAGAAGGACCACGGCCACGGCGAGACGACGCAGCTGGGCGAGCAGAAGGCGGGCCCCTACACCGTGAAGGCGTCGCGCGACGGCGATGTGAAGGCCGGTGGCGATGTCCCGGTCGACATCTGGGTCGACGGCGGCGCGAAGGGCAAGAGCGTGCGCTTCTGGTTCGGCACCGAGGACGCGAAGGGCTCGATCAAGGCGAAGTGCGAGGTCGAGGACGGCCACTGGCACACCCACGGCGAAGTGCCCGACCCGATGCCCGAGGGCTCGAAGCTCTGGGTCGAGATCGAGGGCGAGGACGGCACGAAGACCGTCGTCGGATTCGCGATCTGAGCGACGCGAGCGTTGCTGCTGACGGTCTCCAGGTCTCTCACGGAGGCACGGAGGCACGGAGATCAAGCCTTCCAGCCCGTTCGCGCCACGCGCGTCCGGGCCCCGGAAGGCTTGTCTTCCTTTCTTCCTCTGTGCCTCCGTGCCTCCGCGAGAAAAATCGCGGAAACGGTGCCCGGCGCGGAAACGGTGCCCGGCACGTGCCAAGAGGTGCCAAGCACCAATCGGCACGTGTTGGGCACCGTGCGCATAGATCAGGAGTAAAAATCGGTGCCTGGCACGTGCCGGGAGGTGCCAGACACCAGACGGCACGTGTCGG
>CAIXEV010000127.1 GCA_903918555.1 uncultured bacterium
CCCGAGGATCCAGTCGGCCGCGAACGCGTCGAACTTCGCGGTGTCGGGCGCGTGCTCGCGCAGGCTCGCCACCATGTCCTCGATCAGCGGGAAATCAAGGCCTTCCGGCGTCTCGACGCCGTTCTTCCACTTGGCGACGAACGCGCGCAGGCCCGCGACCATCGCGTCCTCGCCCATGCAATCGCGCAGCATCCAGAACACGAATCCAGCGCGGTTGTAGGTGATGACCGTGTCGCCCGGGCGCGTGCCGTCGGTGCGGTTGATCGAGCGCTCGTCGTCGGGGCTGCGGCCGAACGCGTACGCGCGCTCCCACCGGCGCCTGAGCGCCTGGCCCTGGTCTTCGCCGAGCTCGTGGTGCACGAGCATGAGCGAGCTGAACTCCGCAAGACCCTCGCTGATGATGTTGCCGCCCGGACCCTTGCCCGGCATCACGATGTTGCCCCACCACTGGTGGCCCGACTCGTGCGCAACGATGTAGAACGCGACATCGAGGGTGTTCGCGTCCTCGCCATCCTCGCCCTCGTCGCCGCCGAGCGGCTTCGCGAGGTAGCCGATGCCTTCGGAGAACGAGATGTTGCCCGGGAAGCCCTGCGCGTAGCCAGCGAGGCCAGGGAACTGCGTCACGCGCAGGTTCGTCCACGGATACTCGCCGAACCACGCGCCATAGCTCTTGCGCGCGGCGGACAGCGCCTTCACCATGGTGTCGACATTGTGCGGCGTGCGGCGCGAGAAGTAGACCTTCGCGCCCTCGCCTTCCTTCGACTCGAGCGGGCCGCCGACGATGTTGAAGAACCGCACGGGATGCTCGGTCTCCCACACCGTGCGCTTGCGGCCGTTCTCTTCGGTCGACTCCTTCTCGACGCCGACGACGTTGATCGTCCAGTCCGACGGGCCTTCGACGGCGAGTCGGACATCGGTATCCCACGCGGGGCCGAACGCAGGATCGACGCGCGACTTCCAGTGGTCAAGCGGGTACTCGCGCGCATCGCGGCTGTTCTCGCCGTCGATGCCGACGCCCTCTGCGAATCCGACGATCGGCAGGAAGCTCGGGCTGAAGCTCGTGAGCACGACACCGGACGGAAGCAGGAACTCGCCCGCGCCCGCGCCGGTCCGCGACCAGCCCTTTGGGAACTCGCCCTTCAGCTTGAAGCTGATCGTGACGGTCTCGTTGCGCGCGAGCGGCTTCGCCGGAATCACCACATAGAGCCCGCTGCGGTTCTCGATCGCAGGCAGCGGCTGGTCGCGCTTCGCCGGGTCGGTCGCGACGCCCTCGACCGTCCAGTCGCTCGCCTCGAAGTGCGAGCCGACCGTGATCGGCACCTCGGCCATCGGCTTGAGGTGCGGGTTGCGCAGCACATAGGTCGCTGCGACCTCGAGCGAACGCGTCTCGGGATAGAGCTTCACCTCGCCGTCGACCTTGTCGAGCGCGGGGAACGGCGCGTCCTCCCAGGTCTCCGAATTGCGCTTCCAGTACGCCTTCTGCGCGTCGCGCTGGGGCGAGCCTTCGTAACCGGAGCGCACGGAGAGACCCGCGTAGATGCCGATGGCCAGCACGGGCACGGCTGCGACGACGGGCACGATCGCCGCACGGAAGAGCGGCCACGGCTTCGTGCGGTCGGCGACCGCGCGGATGTCGGGCAGGCGCCGCGGCCAGAGCGAGAGCGTGGCCACGATGAAGAACGCAGCGAGCGAGAGCATGAGCATGCGGTTCGTGACGATCGCAGGCCACATGAACTCGAGGCGGTCGAGCTCGCTCCACTGGACGCTGCTCCACATGTGCCACTTCGTGACCCAGTTCATGTAGCCGAACTGCGTGGCGAAGCCCGTGCCGATGAGCGCGCCGAGCGCGACGCCGTACACGACGAAGCGGTTGCGCAGCAGCGCGTAGAGGAACGAGACGAACGCGCCCCATACGATCAGGGTCGGCGCGAGCAGCACGCCGAGGATGAGGAAGAGGACGGGCACCTCGAAGTCGATCTCGATGCGCGTGTCGAAGAACTGCTTGCCGAGCACCATCGCGATCGCAAGCGACGCGCACGCGATGATGACGAGCGCCATCGCGGCGTTCGCAAGCACCTTGCCCGCGAGCACCGACGCGGTCGGCACGGGCGACGCGCGGAAGATGCCGCTGAGCCCGCAACGCTCCTCGCGGACGAGGCTCTCGACCGTGTAGAAGAGGATGAGGAAGCAGAGAAGGAGCGTGAGCGTGTTGAAGACGCCCGCGGCGGCAGAACCCGTCGTGACGAGCGTCTCGGTGTCGAACGGGCCCTCGCGGAACGCCGTCGCTCCCCACGACTGAAGCAGGATGATGGGGCCGAAGAGCCAGACACCAGGCGAACGGAGGAGCGCGCGCGTCTCGGCGCGCAGCACATGCCAGGTGGCGCCCACGAAGCCGGGCGCACGCACGGTGCAGTCGAGCGGCCGACCGCGCGCGGCGATCGCGGCGTGCTCGGTCTGCGCAAGACGCGGAGCGTTCGCGTGGGCCTGGGCAAGAAGCGCGCGTGGATCACCCACGCGCAGGTCGTCGTGCTCGGTGCGGGCGAGGCGGCGGCCCGTCGCCCAGACGGCGAAGACACCGATGGCGACGAGCGCCAGCCGGCTCAGCAGGAACGACGCCTCGGGAGCGAACGATGCGCTGTTGTAGAAGGCCACGCCGCGGTCCTCGTCGACGAAGGTCCGCAGCAACCAGCGGACGCCCGTCGGGTCGGAGAACTGCATGAGCTTGTCAACCCACGGCGGAAGCCACGAAGGGTTGAACGACCAGACGAAGAAGAGGCCCGTGATGACGACGACCACAGGCAGCGCGAAGACGAGGACGGGCTGGCGCGCGCGCACGCCGAGCCACATCGACACTCCGCCGATGAAGGCCGTGAGCGGCAGCGCGGCGACGAGCAGCGGATACAGGTAGTGCCAGAGGTTGAAGTCGCCGCGGACGCGGGCGTTCGGATCGATCGGAAAGAGCTCGTAGATGCCGATCTGCACCACGAGCCAGAGCCCGAGGATGAGCGCGATCACCGCAAGCGAACCGGCGAAACGCGAGAACGCGTAGCCCACATGCGAGATCGGTGTGGCGGCCATCAGGCGGTTGATGCGGCGGTCGAAGTCGCCGAGCACCGGCATGCCGCAGAGGACCGCGACGAAGAACGGCAGGATGAGCGCGAAGGTGAGGAAATCGGAGAACGCGAGGTTGAACGCCGAGTTGATCGCGACCTTCGCGCCGCCCGTGTCGGCGCTGCCCGTGCTGATCTGCACGCCGCCGGCCACGAAGCCGAACGACATCAGCCCGAACACCAGCAGCATGATCCAGTGGAGCGGGCGCTTCCAGCTGTTCTTGAGCTCGAGAAGTGGAATGGCGAGGAACCGGGCGGTCACGCGGCACCTCCGGCAAGCGCGGGCGCAGTGCTGCGCGCGAGCGCAGGCGGGATC
>CAIXEV010000128.1 GCA_903918555.1 uncultured bacterium
CGTGACCTCAGCAGTTCGCGGGGGTGAGTTTTCGATGGCGACCCCGTGAACAACGGCGATCCGTCCGATTGAAGTCTGCAAGCGATCGTTCGTAACCATGCTCGCCGACCCGGCCCCTGCAATCGTCGCGTGTGAGTCTTGACACACAAGAGTCGCCTCTCTATCTTTCGCCTTGCGTATCACGAGTCCCGAGAAGGCCTCTTCTCTCGGGCGGCAACCGAGTCCTGCGAACAAGCGCAGGAACGCGGTGCCGAGGCCAGCGTCTCGCGCGGTGCATGCACTGAACGAGAACGAACGATGCGGCGAAAACCCCGAGATTTCTCGGGCAATTCGCAAAACCGCGACGATGGTCGTCGCGACGCTTCTGTTCCGCTGCCACTGTGACTTCGCTTCGGCTCCTGAAAGGACCGTGGCATGTCATCGTCGACAGATCCCTTCGTCTCGTCTCAGTCGCAACCAGAGCGAAAGCCCGCGAACATGCATCCCGCGCGTGCGGCGACGCGCGCAGTGCACGGCCGCGTACCCCGCCGCGGGCACGGCGCACCGCTTCTTGCGCCGATCGTGCAGGGCGCCACCTTTGTGCAGGAGGAGCCGGGCGCTGCGTGCGCGCACACCTATTCGCGCGCGTCGAACCCGACCGTCGCCGAGCTCGAGGATCGCCTCGGCGCGTTCGAGGACGCGCTGCCGGCGCTCGCGTTTGCGTCGGGGCTCGCGGCGACGCAGGTGCTTGCGCTCGCGTGTCTTTCGGCGGGTGACCACGCGGTCGTCGGTGCAGCGAGCTATGGCGGCACGGTGCGCCTGTTCGCGCAGATCCTCGCGCCGCTTGGGATCCGAACGAGTTTCGTCGATGCGTCGGATGCGCGCGCGGTTGCGACCGCGATCGAGCCGCGCACGCGCCTCGTGCTCATCGAGACTCCCGCGAACCCCGCGCTGTCGCTCGCGGATATCGCGGCGATTGCGGCCGTCACGCGGGGTTCCGGCGCGCTGCTCGCCGTCGACAACACCTTCCTGACCGCAGCGATCCAGCGGCCGCTCGATCTCGGCGCCGATGTGACGCTCTACTCGACCACCAAGTGGATCGAGGGCCATCACGCGACGATCGGCGGCGCGCTCGTGACGCGCGACGAGGCGCTGCGCACGCGGCTTGCGTTCCTGCGCAAGAGCCTCGGCTGCATCCAGGCGCCGTTCGATGCGTGGCTGACGCTGCAGGGGCTCAAGACGCTCGCGCTCCGCATGGAGGCGCACAGCGAGGCGGCACTGCGCGTCGCGCGCGCGGCGCACGGGCATCCGGCGCTTGCGCGCGTGATCTATCCGGGGCTTGACGACTTTCCGCAGCGCGCCCTCGCGCTTCGGCAGCATCGCGGTGGGCATGGCGGAATCGTGACCGTGGATCTCGCGGGCGGTCGCGCCGCAGCGACGGCCTTCGTGCGCGCGCTCCGCGTCGTCACGCTGGCCGAGAGCCTCGGTGGCGTCGAGACGCTCGCGACGCACCCCGAGACGATGACGCACGGCGATGTGCCGCCCGCGCAGCGCGCCGCGACGGGCATCACGCCGGGGCTCGTGCGGCTTTCGATCGGACTTGAAGACCCGGAGGATCTGGTCGACGACATCGTCGGCGCGCTCGATGTCGCGCACGATGTCGTACACGATGCTGTCTATGGGGCCGCGTCGACGGCGGCGGGGGAGGTGACGAATGTCGGCTGAAATCTCGACTTTCTCGACCCATCCGCACGAGCGCCGCACGATCGTGCTCAAGTTCGGCGGCTCGGTGCTCGCGCGCGAAGACGACATCGCCTCCGCGGTGCACGAGTGCTACCGCTGGGTGCGCGAGGGCTGGTCCGTCGTCGCCGTCGTGAGCGCGATCGGCGACACGACCGATCGCCTCGTCGCCGCTGCGTCGTCGTACGGGCACGACCCGTCGTCGCATGCGGCCGCCGCGCTCGTCGCGACGGGCGAGACGGTGAGTGCCGCGCATCTCTGGCTTGGCTGCGATCGCGCGGGAATCGACGCGGTTTCGGCCGATCCGCGCGAGATCGGCCTGCGCGTCGAGGGGCCTGCGACCGACGCGCGCCCCGTGTCGGTCGACGATGCGGCGCTGCGCGCGCTCCTTCGCCGGCACGCGGTCGTCGTGGTTCCCGGCTTCTTCGGCGTCGATGGAGGCGGCCGAATCGCGCTCCTCGGCCGCGGTGGAAGCGATCTCACGGCCGTGCTCGTCGCGCACGCGCTCGGCGCGCGCTGCCGCCTGGTGAAGGATGTGCCAGGCCTCTTCGAGCACGACCCCGCGCGCCCCGGCCCGTTCGCGCGCCGCTACGCAACGATCACCTTCGCCGACGCCGAGCGCATCGACGGCGCGATCCTGCAGCGGAAGGCGCTCGCGTACGCCATGCAGCATGCGTTTCCGTTCGAGGTCGGCGCCGCCGCGCAGGCGGAGGCGTCGCTTGTCGGGGCAGAGGAGACGCGGTTCGCCGGCGAACGCGCGCACGCGCGGCTTCGCGTCGCGCTGCTTGGCTTTGGCGTGGTTGGGCGCGGGGTCTGGCAGCATCTCGCGCGCCAGCGCCATGCGTTTGAAGTCGTCGGCGCTGCGGTCCGCTCGCCCAAGCGGCATTCGGACGCGATCGCGCCGCGCCTCCTCAAGTGCGACGCGGTCCTGCTCGCCGCCGATGAATCGAGCGATGTCGTCGTCGAGACGATCGGCGGATTGACGGTCGCTCGCGCAGCGGTGAAGGTCGCGCTGCGCCGCGGCGCCGATGTGGTGACCGCGAACAAGACGCTGCTGGCCCACCACGGCGCCGAGCTTGCGCAACTCGCCGAAGAGAGCGGCGCGCGCATCTACGCATCGGCTGCGGTCGGTGGGGCGGCGCCGATGCTCGAGACGGCCGCGCGGCTGCGCGAACAGGGCGTGGCGCGCGTGGAGGCCGTGCTGAACGGCACCACGAACTTCGTGCTCGGCGCGCGGGCGAGCGGGGTGTCGTTCGACGACGCGGTCGCGGAGGCGCAGGCGCTTGGCTTCGCCGAGAGCGACCCGAGCGCGGATCTCTCGGGCGCCGACGCGGAGGAGAAGCTGCGGATCCTCTGCCGCGCCGCGTTCGGATGCGATCCCGATCTCTGCACGACGCACGGTCTCGACCGGCACGCGACGGTGCGCGGTTCAGAGCGTCTGGTCGCGCGCGCGATCCTGATCGACGGATCGCTCGTCGCCAGCATCGCGGTCGAGGAGCTGCGGCCGACGCATCCGCTGCTGTCGGCGCAGGGCGTCTGGAACCAGGCCGTGTTCACCTTGCAATCGGGGGAATCCGTGCCGGTTTCGGGGAAGGGCGCTGGACGCTTCCCGACGGCAGAGGCCGTGCTCGCGGATCTCTTCGACGCGCACCGCGCGCGTGCCGAGCGGCTGCGCGCCGAGCGCCCGCACGCGCAGCTCGCAGGAGGTGTCGCATGAGCGGCCTTGGACGGCACACGGCGCTCGCGCCTGCAAGCGGCTCGCGCGATGATCCCTGGCGCGCGAGTTCTCCGCCCATCTACCAGACGGCGACCTTCGAGCAGGAAAGCGCCGCGGGATTCGGCGAGTTCGACTACGCGCGCAGCGGCAACCCGACGCGCGAGACGCTCGAGAGGCACTGCGCGAGGCTCGAGGGCGCGCACAGCGCGTTCGCGTTCGCGAGCGGCGTGGCCGCGATCACCGCGGTTGCGCGACTCGTGCGCACGGGCGAGCGGATCGTCGCGCACACGGGGCTCTACGGCGGAACGCAGCGACTGCTGTCGCGGCTCGCCGAGGAGCGCGGCGTCGAGGTCGTCTGGACCGATCTCGTCGACGGCGACCCGGCGCGGGCCTTGCGTGGCGCACGGCTCGTGCTCGTCGAGAGCCTGACGAACCCGCTCTGGCGCGCACCCGATCTTTGCGCGCTTGTGGCGGCGTGCGAGATGTCAGGCGCGTGGCTCGCGGTCGACGCCACCGCGACGAGTCCGTGGCTTCAGAAGCCGATCGAACTCGGCGCAGATCTCGTGATCCACTCCGCGACGAAACTGCTCTCGGGCCACGCGGACCTGACCGCGGGCATCGTCGCCGCACGCGATGCCACGCTCGCGGAGCGACTCGCGTTCATCCAGAACTCGGAAGGCGCCGTGCTCGGGCCGTTCGACAGCTGGCTGCTCCTGCGCGGCATGCGCACGCTCGGCGTGAGGCTTGACCGACAGCAGCAGACCGCAAGCGCCCTCGCCCAATGGCTGGCCGCGCGCGCCGACATCGTCCGCGTGCACCACCCGTCGCTCCCGACGCACGCGGATTTCGCGCGCCACGCGGCGCAAGCGCGCGGCCCCGGCGTCGTCGTCAGCTTCGAGACGGGCGACGAGGCGCGCTCGCTCGCGCTCGTCGAGCGCCTCGAGCGCTTCGCGATCGCCGTGAGCTTCGGATCGGTCGACTCGACCGCGAGCGTGCCGTGCCGCATGTCGCACGCATCGGTGCCTGCGTCGCTCCGCCATGTCGCCATGCCGCCGCGCGACCTCGTGCGCCTCTCGATCGGGCTCGAGGATTTCGCGGACCTGTCGGAGGATCTCGCAGCCGCGCTTGGCTGTTGCGATGCAAAGCAGGATGGCGTCTCGCGCATTTGCGCGCATGGGAGGCCTCAGTGAGAGGCCTCGGAAACTTCGGGATTTTTCGGCTTTCCAGTCCCCAGCGCCCCGCTCGGTCCCGGCAGCGTCATCAAGTCGGTTCGAAAGCCGCCCGCCGCGTATCCGAAGAGTTCCGACTGGTCGATGACCTAATGAGGAGTTCACGATGATCCGCGAGTTCGACTTTGATGCTCCTGGCCTGCCGGAGGTTCTCGGGAGCGCCGATGCGATGGATGTGTTCCAACAGCTTCGGATGCTCGGCAGGCCCGTGACGGTCGAGACGGTCTCAGGGCTGACTTCGAAGGCCGTCGCAGCGGTGCAGGAGCAGATCGATCTTCTCTGCGCGGCGGGCCTCGTGGAGAGCATCCGTGCGAGCCGCCTTCATCGTCAGATTCGCTACCGCCCATCCGCGGATAGGGTTCGAGTTCGCGCGAACCTGGCTGATCCGCAGGTCATGGCGCGGGTTGCCGCTCTGGCGCAGGGGGAGCAGGATCGTGTCAGGCGGTACATCAATTCATGCGAGCCGGCGGACACAAGGGCCCGTCCACACTGGCGCTTCTTCAGCATCTACCTTCCCGTCATGTCGAGCGAGGACTTGGCGGAACTCTATTCGCGCGTAGGCATGGTGACGAGCTTCTTGGCGACGCTCGAGAAGCGCGAGCAGGAGAGGGGCCAGTCGGCTGCCGCCGCAGGGAGTGCCGCGCCGCGAAGGCAGCACGCCGTTTCGTTGGAGGTCCATCCGCTGAACCGCATCATCCCGTCCTCGCCGACGGTCGAGTTCATAGGGACTGACTCGCAGTCGTCCGATCCGACGGCGCATTCGTCGGCAACCGAGTCGCTCGCTCCGCGCGAGAGACAGATCGCCCAGCTTCTTGCCGAGGGGCTCAGCCGCCCACGGATCGCAGAGTCGCTGGGACTGTCGCCCCATACGGTGTGCACGGTCTCAAGCCGCATCTATCGGAAGCTCGGCGTACGGAACCGCGCGCAGCTTGCGAAGTTGGTTCTGGCGGGCGCCGGCGGGTCCACGGCTGGCCAAAGCGCCGGCGCCGCGTGATCGCAGGGGGGCGGCGGCATGCACGGCTGCGTCGATGTGATCGGCGCGGCCTGCCGCTCTCGATCGGGCGCGCAAAATTCGCGGATCTCGCGGCGGGTATCGATCAGCCGAGCGACGCGCTGGCGCCTGCGCCCGGCACCGCTTCGTCCGCGCGTCGCCCGCCTGAAGCGCGTGCATCGCGGCCAGCGGGGAGGCCGCGGGAATCGACGCATGGGATCCGACAGACGGGATCCGACAGACAGGATCCGACAGATAGAATCAGGCGGCCAAGCTGGAGCCTCGTCAAGCGCGCTCGTGGGCTCGAAGACGCGCGTGATTCCTCAGGATCCTTAGGAACTGCAGTCCTGAAGGGGTGGTGTAGTGCCGCCCGCCTGGCTGCGGAGCAGCGGACTCGACCGCAGACCTCTCGCGAAGGATGCGCGCGAGCGCATCCCCGCTCGATCGGATGAGTTCCGAGTAGGTCGCGGTCACCGTTTCCTCGAGCGAGGCCCCGAACCTGATCGGAACGCGCTCGACCAGGATGATCGGCCCGGTGTCGATTCCAGAGTCGATGCGGTGAATCGTGAATCCCGTCGTCGTCGACCCCTCGTAGATCTGCCAAATCACACTCTGCGCCCCGCGAAAGTCAGGAAGCACCTCGTGATGGGTGTTGATCATCCCGAGCGGCGTCAACGAGAACACCGACTTCGGTATGTATCCGTTTCCGAGCGACAGCCCGATCTCGCATCGAAGCGAGACGATGAAATCCTTCAACTCAGGCGCTCGCAGATTGTCGACCTCCAGATAGGGGATCCCGAGCTCCCGCGCCTGCTCGTCGATGCGCCTTGCCCCGAGTCGGACGGCCGCATTCGAATACCAGGGACGCATGCGGACTCCGTTCAGCGCGCCCGAGATCCCGATCGACAGGATCTTCCTGAACTTCCGGATTCGCACGCGCTTCCGCTGGTCGTCCGTAAGATGGCCGCGGTTCATGACGATTCCCGCGACCTCGACGCCACCTGCCTTGCAAAGCGTTGGCAGCACCGCCGCCGCGGTGCCGAGATGGCTGCATGTCATGATGTAGACGCGCACTCGAGGTCACTCCCCGCTGTCACTGATGCCGAAACTCCGTGAGGGAGTTTCGAATGTTGCGACGCATGAAAAACTCGGTTGCATAGACAGGACGCAGGAAGACGGCGTGATTCCGAAGGATGACCGGGCAGCGTTCTCTGGCAGGCCCGGGCACATGGACCCCGCGAACCGCGCTGGAGCAGCTTGAATGCCCGGCATCCATGATATCGCGGACAGCCTCGGCATCGATGTGACGAGCCTCGCCATAGGGCCACGCAAAGTGTCGACCCGCCGAGTCGCCGAGTTTGCGAACAAGCTGCTCGCGTGCCTCGCCGATCTCCTCCGATCGAGTGGAGCCCGTGGCAGCCGCCAGGTTCGAGTGATTGAGCGTGTGATTTCCGATCTCATGTCCGCGCGCTTGGAGCGCTTCAAGATCTCCCCAGCCCATGACCTTTGCAGGTGTCTTTTGGAGCCGCTCGCGACACCAGCGCGCAATCCACTGAGGATCACGGCAACGATCCACAACCGCCGGGCAGACGAAGAAGCAGCCCCGCGCTCCGAATTCCTCAAGGATCCGCGCGCCCTCTAGGCAGGAAACCAGGCCATCGTCGAAAGACAGGGAGGCATAGACGCGGTCGATGCTGCCCTGCTGCACCTTCGAGACCGCATCCGAATGCGAGAGAAACTGCACCTTTCGGGAGAGACGCCCAAGCAGTTCACGGAACGGCGCCGACTCATCGCCAAAGACATGATGCAGATAGATGAAGTGCACGCACGGCCCGCCCTCGCCAAGCAGGCCAACGCGACGAAGCACCTCGTCCTTCGCCAGCGACGCATAGATCATCGCGTTGACAGTCAGCTCTCGCAGACGGTCAATCATGCGGCTAGAGCTTGGATAGAAGTCCTGCGCCGACTGCGTCCAACGAATGTCAGCGGCGGAGACCCCGCACCCGCCGCTCTCCCCGGGCTCGCGTTGCACTTTCGAGTTCCTTTCCCCAGAGCGCGCGGAAATCAACGGCCCCGTACCGTTGATTCAGACGCGCGTTTTTCACACTCTATTCTCCGCCTTTCGACCAGCGAGACCTCGTCAACGGTTTTTTGCGAATAGAGAAAAATATTGCAGGCCCGACGCGAGATCGGCGCGAAGTTCAAGGAATCCGACCTGCCCCCGAAGTCTGATCCATCCGCTAGAAGAGTCCTGGCCGCCCTGGTCTTCACCTGGATTCGATGCCACTCGAACTGCGAGGGAATCCGTCCTTCAACGGCCCGGGTCGGCGCCTGCGCCCGGCGGGGCTTCGCCCGCCTGAAGCGCGTGCATCGCGGCCTCGCACGCGCGCGGGTTCGGCAAATACCAGCGCGACTCGGTCCGGTCGAGCGTCGCCTTGCCGTTGAGTCGGATGTTGCCGAACTTCGGCGAGATCATCCAG
>CAIXEV010000129.1 GCA_903918555.1 uncultured bacterium
CATGCCTCAGGCCAACGACTTCGACGGCGGTCTTGACCGTCCCATTGGTTCATTGCGGAGCGGAACGGAATCCGCGCGCAACGCGACGCATCACGCGACCAACCATGCGATCAGTCATGGTGACGCGCGCTCAACCGACTCGTCCGATCGCAGCTTGCCATGCTGCGGTCGCGACAGAGGTCCGTGCGACGCCTGCGAGGAGCGCAAGAAGCCGCAGCGCGACCTTGAACGCTTCGTCACGCTGCTGATGAAAGGCGATCGCGCCGGCTGCCGTGACTTCGTGCGCGAGCAACTCAACGACGGCCGCTCGGCGATCGAGGTGCTCGAGCACCTGGTCTGGCCGGCGTGCTCGATCATCGACGGATGGTCGCGGCGCGACCGAATCGGCGCGGTCCACCAGGCCTGCGCGACGATGCTGCTCTCGCAGCTTGTCCAGAGGCTCGAGGCCGGGATTCCGCGCAAGCCCGCGCGGTGCCGGCAGGTGCTGGTCGCGAGCGGCCCGAAGCCACTCGAGGAGCTCGCGGCCGAGATCTTCGCGGGCCTCGCCGAGGCTGATGGCTTCGAGGTGGTCTTTCTCGGGGGCGGAGTCGAGTCCGATGACCTGTTTGAGGAGATCGGCGCACGCTCGCCGACCTTCATGGTCAGTTATGCAGCCTCGGGGTCGGACGCAGCGGCACTCCGCCGCCTCCTGACCGCCCTCCGTGAGCAGAAGCCCGTCCCCGGACTTCGCGTCGGGGCGGGGGGTGGCGTCTTCAGCCGCGCACCGGGGCTTGCCGAGGAGCTTGGCGTCGATTTCAGCGGCGATTCTCCGTTCGATCTCCTCGAAGCACTCAGGCGCGAAGCATGCGCCGTTCCCGCCCGCGCCAAGGGGGCACGCGCCGCCTGATGGCGGGGTGGTGTTCGACGATCCGCGGCCGGTCGGCGTTCTCGGGCGACTTCATGGGGCGACTTCACGGGGCGACTTCACTCGGGCGACTTCACTCGGGCGACTTCACTGGTGCGCCCCGCGCGAGCTGCCCCAAGGACGCCCGACCGGCCCGTCGAAACCTTGCTGAAAGCATAAATCTGCGGAACGCGGCCCGACCCCGCCCGTACACTCGGTGCATTCTGCTTTGTAGGCACCACCGATGCTGGATCCGAAGACCGAACGCCTCACGATCGAACGCGCCCGCCGCGGCGACCGCGATGCCATCGCCGAGTTGATCCACGCCTACCAGCGCCCGCTGGAGGCGTTCCTGTTCCGGATGTGCGGCAAGCATGAGCTGGCCGAGGACTTGGCGCAGGAAGCCTTCGTGCGCGTGATCAAGTCGCTCGATCGCTTCGACGACCAGTACCGCTTCTCGACCTGGCTCTTCACCATCGGCAAGCGTCTCCTCGTGAACGCGCAGCAGAAGATGAAGCCGACGGCGGACAGCGAGGTCGTCGAGTACCGCGCCGGCGACGCCCGCACGCCGCTGGCGGAAGTCGAGTCGGTCGAGCGCGGCGAGCGAATCGCAAACCTCGTCGAGATCGCCATCGGAGCGCTCGGCTCGCCGCAGCGCGAGATCGTGCTTCTCTTCCACCAGCAGGGCTGGTCCGTGCAGCGCATCGCCGCTGAACTCGACATGCCCGAAGGCACCATCAAGAGCCACCTCTTCCGTGCGCGCCGGCGGATGCTGTTCGCGATCGAGCAGAGCGGCGCGCCGAATCCGGGCGAGGTGCTCCGGTGAACATCTTCGGCAGCGCATGGTCGCCCGACCCCGAGCGACAGCCCTCCTCGCGCGCCCAGCGCCTGCTTGTGCGCGCGCTGCTCGCGCTCCGCTCCGAGGCGCGCGCCCATCCGTACTCGGCCAGCGATCGCGCCCGCGCCGAAGCGCTCGCCGACCGCATCATGCTCGAGCTTCCGAGGAGCGTGCTGCCCATCGGGCTCGCTGCGCTCTTCATCGTCGGCGTCGTCTGCCTCATGCCGCTCATGCGCGACGCGATCGCCGAGGGCACCGAGCAGCGCGCCGTTCCCGTCGCAAGCGTGATGGAGCATGGCATCCGCAGCCAAGGCGCCGCGCTGAGCGACGGCTTCGAGGCGATGCGTGAAGTCGTCGCGCCGTTCGCAGCCGGTGACGCGCCGTCGTCCGACGCGGACGGCTCCAGCGAGCGCACGCCGCCGGCCGATGCCACGGCGTTCAGCCGTTCCTAGTCCATCCAATCAGCCGTTCCCAACGGAGCGCTTCGGTGCACGCACGCAGAAACGATGACCAACGGGTGGGGGCAACGCTCCTCGCCGTGTTCGTCGCGACGATCGCCTGTCTGTTCGTGACGCGCTCGGCGTGCGCGGACAACGCGGCCTTCGCGCTTGCGCCGCGTGACGCCGTCGTGGCGATCGATGCCCGCGGCGCCGCTGAGGTGCTCGGGATCGGCGGCGCCGCGATCAGGCCCGTGCTTGGCTCGCTCGCCGGCGAACAGGCGCTCGCGACCTTCGACTCCCTCGCCCGGCGCACCAAGACGCCCGCGGACGCGGCGGCGCGCGAAGTCTTCGCCGGTCGAGTCGCGTTCTACCTCACCGACCATGGCGCGGGCGAGTACCGATGGATCTTCGGCGTGCAGGCGGACGACGCCCGGTGCGAGCGCGTCCTGAAGATGCTCGGCGGACGGATGACCGCGCCGCAGCGGTTCGCATCGGCGGCCGAGCGCCTGGTCTTCCGCCGGATCGGCGGCTGGCTGCTGATCGCGCCGGTCGAGGGCGGCGATGCGGCGCTCGACGCAGCCGCCGCGCGCACGATGGCCGAGGACGCGGGCAGTTCGCTTCTCGGCGACCCGCTGATCCAGGAGTTTCTCGCGTCCGACGCGCCTGTGCGCATCTTCCTCCGGCACAACGCGCCGATCGGCGGCGCGACCCTGGTCGGGATCACGCGTACGGGAAACGCGCTCCGCGCCGAGCTGCGCGGCACCTACGACCAGTCGCCGATCGGCGCCGGCGCGCGTCCGCGACCGCTCGACACGCGCGCCGTGCGCGCGCTCGAGGGCGCCGCGGCGATGGTGGTGTCGAACCCTTCCGATGGAGCCGCGAGCCCGTCGGACGCGTTCTGGCTCGCCCTGGTGCCCGAGCTCAAGCTCTCGCCGGCGATGCGGGCCAACATGGCGGGCGAGCGAATCATGGCGTTCGGCACCAGCGCCGACCCCGCGCGCCCGGCGATGGCGCTCGCATGGCGCGTCGAGGACGCGCGGCAGGCCGAAGCCGATCAGGACGCCTACATGCACGGCGTCTGCTGCGGACTCCTGCGCGCCGCTGAGTTTCCAGGTTCCCGCGACGCGGAGTTCGCGCCCGTGGCCGCCCACGCCGATCGCCTCAAGGCCGCGGCGCGGCAGATGGCGGATCCGAACGCCGCAGGCAAGCGCGAGTGCGACGCCCTCGGGCCGTTCCTCGACCGCTATCTCGGTTCGGCGTTCAAGCTTGGAGGCTGCGGCCTGCACTGGACGACGGTGGAGACGCCTTGCGGCGGCTGGCAGGTCTACGCCTCCGACCGCGATTGGCTGCTGGCGGTTTCCAGCGAGTTGAAGTCGAACTCGTGCGGCGATGAGGAGCATCCGGCCGCGACGGGCATCGGCTTCTGCGATGGTCCGCGCGCCGCTGCGGTCGTGCGAAGGTGGCGGCCGCTCGTCGTGGAGGGAATCAAGAGCTCGGACCGGATCTCGCGCGGCCTCGATGCCCTCGCGACGGCGGTCGAAGGTCTCGGCCGCGTGCGTTTCCGCTACGAGACGCCCGCGCCCCATCGGGTCGAGGCGCTCATCGAGATCGTGCCGAAGTCGGCGGCGCCTGTGCCGGCCGCGTCCGCAAAGACGGGATCGGCCCAGTGACCGACGCGGCGCTCCTCGGGGCTTCGCGCGACCGATTGCTGCGCGGCGCGTCGCGGCATCCGCTTGCGGCGGTCTGCGCCGAAGGCCTCGCGCGCTGCGGGGCGGAGAACGGCACGCGGCTCGCGCTCCTCGTCAGCGGGGGCGGCGACTCGATGGCGCTGCTGCTTCTCGTGGCCGCGATCCGCGAGCGGAGCGATCCTTCGCTCGACTCGATCGCCGTCCTCACCGTCGACCATGGCCTGCGCCCGGAGGCGCGCGACGAGTGCGCCGCGGCGCTCTCGCTCGCGCGCGAACTCGGCATCGACCGCAGCGAGTGCGTGCGCGTCGAGGTCGATCGCGGCGGGAACCTGCTCGACCGCGCGCGCGCGGCGCGCTACGAGGCTGCCCGCGCGTTCGCCGAGCGTCACCGTTGCGCGGCGGTCGTGGCGGCGCACACCGCCGACGACCGCGCGGAGAGCCTTCTGCTTGGCCTTCGGCGCGGGATCGGCCTTGCGTCGCTCACGCGGCTTCTCCCGGTCCGCGAGTTTGCAGACGGCACGCTGCCGACGATCCTGCGTCCGCTGCTCGCGGTGCGTCGCGCCGAACTTCGCGACTTCCTCGCGCGGCTCGAGGTGCGCTGGCGCGAGGATCCGTCCAACATGCTGCACGACCGCGGGGCGTTGCGCAGCGATCCGGTCGCCGCCGCGATGGCCGGCGAGATCGCCGGTGGAGCGACGCGTGTCCTCGACGAGTTGGCGGAACTCGTGGGCTTCAGGGACGAAGTGCTTGCGGAGCGGCTCGGCGCTGCGGCGACGAGCCTCGCCCGAGCCGACTTCGACCGCCTGCCGGGCGCGCTGCGCGCGGCCGCGCTTCGGAGCCTCGTCGAGCGCGCCGGCGGCTTCATCGCGCAGGCCACGCTTGATCGCGCGCTTGCCGCGGTTCGCCAGCGCGAACGCGCGCCGCGCGTGTTCGAGTGCGCAGGATCGGTCGAGCTGTCGATCGATGCGCGCGAGGTCGCGGCGCGTTCACTTCGGTAGGCAGTCGCCGCCGAGCCGGTCCGCGACGCAGGTGACGACGCCGTCCTTGACCTTCAGCACCATCGGCGGCGCGACGATCCAGTTCGGCCCCTTCGGAAGCGACAGTTCGTCGCAGTCGAGGCACTCGATCGGTCGTGGCGCCTCGGTCGCGGCGCTGACGGCGTCGTCGCCCATCGGCACCGCGATCGCGATCACGCGCTCGGGCCGCGGAACACCGAAGATGTCGCGGAAGAGCGTGTGGCAGCTCTCGCAGTACGGGCTGTAGACGACGATGTAGGCGTCCTGCGTCGCGCAGAGCTCGACGACCTCCGGCACATACTTGGCGAGCACGCTTTCGGAGAGCGGCTTGCCTTCGAACGGGCGCATGTCGAGGTCGATCGACGGCACCGTCGGCTTCGGCGGAGCCTTCGGACCTGCTGCAGCCTGCGCCGGGTTCGCAAACGACGCCGACGCCGTCCACTGGCCCGTGAGCGTCGCCGCAAAGATCGCTCCGATCGCTGGCCACGCCGGCGAGAGTCCGCGGCGCCCCTCGCGAGGCGGCGAAGGCTGCGACGCGCGGGCGTAGAACAGAATCGCCACCGAGACGACGAGCGACACGGCCGGCCAGAGCAGACCGCCGCCCGTCACCGCGCGCGACACGCAGGCAAGCGCGAAGAACACCGTCGTTCCTGCGACAACCAACGCGAGGAACCGCGTTCCTGCCACGAGCACCGCGGCCGCCGCCGCAAGTTCAAGCGCCACGGTCAGCCTCGCCGCGAGTTCGGGCTTGTAGCCGAACATCGCGATGAGGAGTTCGCGCAGCGGCGCGGGCGTCGAGTCCGCGCCGAAACGCAGCTGCGCGACCGCGAGACCCGCGAGAAACGCAGAAAGCGCAAGCGACGCGAGGCGGGGTGAGCGGAGGCGGGGTGAGCGGAGGATCGCCATGGAGGTTCACTTCGGGAACTTGAGGCACGCCTCGAGCGCCGCCATGTCGTCGACATTCTCGATCACGCACTCGACGACGCCGTCGTTGATCGAGAGCACCACGGGCGTCCCGACGATGTAGGTCGGCCCCTTGAGCAGCGAGACCTTCGCGCACTCGTCGCACGGATTCTCCATGATGTTGTTCGGATCCGCATCCGGGATCGCGATCGTCATGGTGCGCACCGGCAGCTTGCCCGTGAAGTAGCTCGAGAGCAGCGTGTGGCAGTGATCGCAGTCCTCGCGGAAGTAGATGACGATCCAGCGGCCCGCGAGGAAATCGCCCGGCACGCCGCCGTCGATGAGCGTCGCGAACGGGATCTCGTTGAAGCGCTTGCCGACGAACTCCGCGAACTCGGGGAGATAGTTGCGCTCGATCTTCTTCGGAAGGCCCGGCCACGCGAGCGCGGGATCAGGGCGCTTCGCGGGCTGCTCGACATGCGCGACCGGCGGCACGGGTTCCGCCGCGGACGCTGGCTCGCCGAGCACCTTCGCGAGTTCCTCGGGCTTGTCGACATCGGTGCAGACGGCCGTCACCACGCCATCCTTGAGGCGGATCACGCACGGCGTCTGGAGCAGGTACTCAGGCGACCGTTCGTCCTTCGACTTCGCGCGGTAGACCTCGCGCTCCTCGCAACCGACGCATGACATCGGGAGCGGCGTTCCGGTCGAGTCCTTGATCGAGACCTTGAGCACGCGCTCCTTGCGCGGCTTCGAGAAATGCTCGCGGTAGAACTTCTGGCACTCGCCGCAATCGGGCCGCGAGAAGGTCACGAGCCAGTCGCCCTTCTCGATGTCGGCGGGCATGGGCCGCGAGATCGCGAGCGCGAGCTTCTGGTCGCGGAACGGCTTGCCGACCCACTCGTTGAACTTCGGGAAGTAGATCTTGTCGTACTTGGTCGGCGACTCGGGCCACGCGCTTCCGATGCCGCCGGCCTGCGGCGCGGACGGCGTCGGCGCGGGCGCCGGCTGGGTGTCGGCCGGATCCCTCGGCACGACGATGACCTCGGGAGTCGGCCAGAAGACCGCAACCGCGGCGCCGACCACCGCGCCCGCCACCGGCGGGATGAAGCTTCCCGTGAGCGCGCCGCCCGTGCGGCGGCGTGGCGCGAGGAAGATGGCGGAGGCGAGCAGGAGCGCGTCGACCGTGAGCATCGCCGACGCAGGGAGGCCCTTCTCGCCGAAGCAACCGCAGCCGCTGGTGAGCGCGACGGTGATGCCGTCCTTCATCGCCGTCGTGACGATCGCGTAGACGAGGATCACGCAGAACAGGCTCAGCGTCAGGATCGCGAGGGCGCGCGCATACTTCGCCGAGAACATGATCGCGATCGCGAGGAAGATCTCCGCGCCGATGATGACGCGGAGCGACCCCTCGAGGAACGCCATCGAGTCGCCCGGCATCGACTTCGCGATCGAGGTCAGCGCCTTCAGGATCGGCGGCGGGAGCAGCTGGGGGTTCATCTCCAGCGTCTTCATGACCGCGCCGTAGCCGATCCACGCGGAGGTGAGCCCGTGGAGGGTGATGAGCCCGACCAGCTGGGACATGGTGGGGGACTGGGGCGCAGCTGGGGCGTTCGTGGGGGAAGTCATGTCAAGTCTGGGTTGGAGCGGTCGTTGCAGACGGGCGCGACGGCTGCGTACAGATCGGCACGGAGGCGGTCGCGATTCTACTTGTCGCGCGGGGGCGGGTTCCGCCAAAGGAACTCGCTGCGCGCATCCGCAGGAAAGGTTCTCGCGAAGGGGCGTCCGTGCCCGCGTCCGGCCGCCCTCAGGCGACATTCCCAGTCCCCGTCTTCGACGAGGAACTCAAGAGCCGCCTCGCCCGGGGTGGTGCCGTTCCGCGTCGCGAGGACTCGAAGCCGGCCAGCCGCGCTGGGGGAGGAAACTCCCCTGCGTCCGGGTCGCTACCCACGATCCTCGTGCTGCCCGACCAGCTGAACCTCGAGATCGGCGCGCTGCGCGGGGTGAAGCCTCGGGAGCATCGAATCGTCTTCGTCGAAAGCGGCGAGTGGCTGACTCGCCGGCCGTACCACCGGCAGCGGCTTGCGTGGATCCTGCTCTCGCAGAGGACCTTCGCCCTCGAGGCGGCCGAGGCGGGCTTCTCGGTCGAGGTGCTCCGAGGCGACCAGCCGATGGTCACCCTCCTCGAACGGAGCGGACTCGGTCCGTTCGTCGCGATGGAGCCGGCCGAGCGCGAGACGCGGGCGGAGTTCGCGGGCCTCGTCGCTTCAGGGCAGCTGCGCTATGTCGCACACGACGGGTTCCTGACGAGCGCAGCGGACCTCGACCGCGGGCGCACCTCGGAGGGCTGGCGCATGGACCGCTTCTACCAAGGCGTCCGCCAGCGCACGGGGATCCTGATGACCGCCGACGGAAAGCCCGTCGGCGGCAAGTACAGCTTCGACGCGGAGAACCGCAAGCGCTGGGACGGAACGCCGCCCGCGCCCACGCCGCCCGAGTTCGCGGGGTCGCTCCTCCGCGAAGAGGTCGTGCGCGAGATCGAGACGCGCTTCAAGGCGCACCCCGGCGAACTCGATGTCGACGCGATTCCTGCGTCGCGCGCCGAGATCGACCGGATGTGGAGCTGGGCGAAGCGCGCCTGCCTGCCGAACTTCGGCCCCTACGAAGACGCGATGAGCCGGCAAAGCCGCGGCGTGTTCCACACGCGGCTCTCGCCGCTGATGAACCTGCATCGGTTGCTTCCGCGCACGGTGATCGACGAGGTCGCCGCGATGGACTTCACGCTTTCGAGCAAGGAGGGCTTCATCCGGCAGGTGCTCGGCTGGCGCGAGTTCGTCTACCAGGTGCATCGCGCGACCGATGGCTTCCGCAAGGGTCGCGCTCCCGACGAGCAGCCGCTCCAGACACCGGGCGACGCCGGCTTCGCACGGTGGGCGGGCAAGCGCTGGACGCCGGTCGCGCCGCCGCCGCCCGGCATCGACGGTGGCGCGCGACCGAACGCGCTCCGCACCGATCTCGCTCTTCCGCCGGCGTGGTGGGGAGCTGAGAGCGGCCTCGCGTGCCTCGACCATGTCGTCGGCGATGTGTGGGCCGAGGGCTGGAGCCATCACATCACGCGGCTCATGGTGCTCGCCAACCTCGGGACCTTGCTCGGCGTCTCTCCGCGCGAGCTCTGCGACTGGTTCTGGATCGCCTACATCGACGCGTGGGACTGGGTCGTGGAGCCGAATGTGCTCGCGATGGGCACCTACGGCGAGACGGGCATGACGACCAAGCCGTATGTCAGCGGAAGCGCCTACATCGAGAAGATGAGCGACTACTGCGGGCAGTGCCGGTTCACGCCGGGGAAAACCTGCCCGATCGGGGCGCTCTACTGGGCGTTCCTCGCCCGCAACGAGCCCGTCTTGCGCGACAATCCCCGCATGAAGCTCCCGCTCGCGAGCGCGCGCAACCGATCCGAGCCGTCGCGCGTCGCGGAGCACGGCACCTTCGTGTCGATCCGCGAGCTGTTGATCCGCGGGCAACCCATCGGCACGCCGCGGTTGTTCGATGTCGGCACACCACCAGCAAAGGGAGGCCGACGATGAGCGGTGCTTGCAGCTTTCAGAAGATCTCGCGTTTCGACGAGCCGGCCGAGAGCCTCGGCGCGTGGCACTTCCGTTCGGGCGCGATCCATCGGCTGATTCCGCCGTGGGAGTCGATCCGGGTGCTTCGCGAGGCGTCGCCGCTCGTCGACGGCGCGCGCGCCGAGATCGAGATCCGCAAGGGGCCGATCCGGATCATGCTCGTCGCCGTCCACAGCGAGATCGATCCGCCCCGGCAGTTCGTCGACACGCAGGAGCGCGGGCCGTTCGGTTCATGGCGGCATCTCCATCGGTTTGCAGCAGAGGCCGGCGGCGGCTCGACGCTCGAGGACTCGATTCGCTTCGATCCGCCGTTCGGCCCGGTCGGACGGCTTCTCATCCGCGGTCCGCTCCTCAAGGAGATCGATCGGCAGTTCGCCTTCCGCCATGCGCGCACGCGCGAGGATCTCCGTCGACACGCCGAGATCGCCGCGCGCTTCGGCGCACGCAAGCTCCGCGTGGGCGTGACGGGCGCGGGCGGCACCGTCGGCCGACAGCTTTGCGCCTTTCTCTCGACGGGCGGGCACGAGGTGGTGCGGTTCGTCCGCGGAACGCCGCGCGGGCCCGACGAGCGCGCGTGGAATCCGTCGGATCCGGCGCGCGGCGTCGATCCGAAGTCGGTCGAGGATCTCGACATCGTCGTCCATCTCGCGGGCGAGGGAATCGCGGACAAGCGCTGGACGCCCGAGCGCAAGAAGGCTATTCGCGACAGCCGCGTGCTCGGCACGGAGGCGGTTGCCAACGCGATCGCGCGCGCCGCGCGCAAGCCTGAGGCGTTCCTGTGCGCGAGCGCGGTCGGCTTCTACGGCGATCGGCAGGATTGGGTGGACGAACAGTCCGCGCGCGGCGACGGCTTCCTCGCCGATGTCGTCGACGCGTGGGAGACCGCGACCAAGCCGGCGCGCGACGCCGGCGTGCGCACCGTGCGTCTCCGCTTCGGCGTCGTGCTGACGGCCGCCGGCGGGGCGCTCGCCAAGATGCTCATTCCGTTCCTGATGGGCGCTGGCGGGCCGGTTGGCTCCGGCAAGCAGGGGTTCAGCTGGGTTTCGCTCGACGATGTCCTCGGCGCCACGCTCTTCTGCGCACGGAACCCCGACATCAGCGGCGCGGTCAACATCGTGGCTCCGGGCGCGCTGCCGCAGCGGGGCTTCGCGCGCGTGCTCGGCCGCGTGCTCCGACGCCCGAGCTTCGCGCCGCTTCCTGCGCCGGTCGTGCGGCTCCTGTTCGGCGAACTTGGCCAGCGCGCGCTGCTCGAAGGCGCGCTCGTGCGGCCGACGGTGCTCGAGTCGCACGGATTCCGCTTCACGCACGCCTCGCTCGAGGACGCGCTGCGCCTCGAGCTCGGGCGACTTCACACGGACAAGGCTGACTGATGGCGACATGCAAGATCTGGTGGGTGCGCCGCGACCTGCGGCTCGATGACAACGCGGCGCTCGCTCGGGCCGCTTCGGGCGCCGACGCGATGGTTCCCGTCTTCATCGGCGGCGATGCCGACGAAGGCGCGTGGCCGCTCGGAGGCGCGCAGCGGTGGTGGCTCGCGCGGAGCTTGAAGTCGCACGCGGCCAAGCTCGCCGCGCTTGGTTCGCGCCTCGTGATCGTCGAGGGCGACGCCGCGAAGGTGCTTTCCGATCTCGCGAAGAAGCTCGGCGCGTCTGAAGTCGTCTGGTCGCGTCGGTTCGACCCCGCTGGGCTCGCGGCCGAGCGGCGCGTCGAGGAAGCGCTCGACAGACTCGGGATCGCGTGGAGCGGGCAGCTCACCAACCACCTCTTCGACCCCGAGGAGATCGCCACCAAGGAAGGGCGTCCGTACCAGGTCTACACGCCGTTCTCGCGGAACTGCCGCGCGCGCCCCGCGCCCGGGAAGCCGCGCGCCACACCCACTTCGCTCCCGCCCGCGGACGGAGCGCCAAAGGGAATCGCGATCGACGCGCTCGATCTCGAGCCGAAGATCAAATGGGCCGCCGGCCTGCAGGCGATGTGGACGCCCGGCGAGGACACGGCGCGCACGCGACTCGGCGCGTTCAGCTCCGACGCGCTCGCGCGCTACCCCGTTGGCCGCGACGAGCCCGCGAGCGACGGGTCGAGCCTGCTCTCGCCGCATCTTGCATTCGGCGAGGTCGGCATCCGACGCGTCTGGCACGGGGCGGCCGCATCGACGAATTCGCCGGCCGAGAGCACCGACAAGTTCCACGCGGAGTTGCTTTGGCGCGAGTTCGCCACGCATGTGCTCTACCACTTCCCGAAGACCGACCTCGCGCCGCTTCGGCCGGATTTCGTGCGCTTCCCGTGGCGCAACGACCCCGAGGCGCTCAAGCGCTGGCAGCAGGGGCGCACCGGCTATCCGCTCGTCGACGCAGGCATGCGGCAGCTGTGGCACACCGGCTGGATGCACAACCGCGTCCGCATGGTCGTGGCGAGCTTCCTCGTCAAGCACCTTCTGCTCCCATGGCAGGACGGCGCGCGCTGGTTCTGGGATACGCTCGTCGACGCCGATCTCGCGAACAACTCGCTCGGCTGGCAGTGGGCGGCTGGCTGCGGCGCCGACGCCGCCCCGTACTTCCGAATCTTCAACCCGACCGCGCAGGCGCAGAAGTTCGATTCGGACGCGGCGTACATCAAGCGATGGGTCCCCGAACTGAAGGGGGTGCCCGCAAAGATCGCACTCGAACCCAGATCGGCGACGCTTCTTCCGGGTTTCGGCGGCAGAACCGCTGCGGAAGAGGGGTACTGTCTGCCGATGGTTGACCATGCCATCGCGCGCGATCGCGCCCTGGCTGCGCTCGCGTCGATCAGCAAGGCCAAGGCAGGCGGCGGCTGACGATGCCTGCGCATGCCGGGGCCGGGGCGCGCGTGATAGACCAGCGGGGGTTCGGTGTTGTCTCCCGGCGGTTCGAACCCTCTGTCCGAACACCGGCTGTCCGAACACCGCCTGTCCTGACGCCTTCCGTCCAAGCACCGTCGAACTTCCAGCCGTGTCCAGCAGACTCACCGTGGCTCGATCCCTTCTCGTCGTTCTCGCCCTCCTCGTCATCGGGTGCTTCGCGTCGTTTGCGACGGCCTCCGCGTCGAGGCTCGGCCCGCCGCCCGATCGCGGCGATCTGGCGTTCGCCTACCAGAGCCTCGAGCGCCTCATCGCGCGTCTTCCCAACGACCCAACGGTCCGCGAGCGCGCGAACCGCTGCTTCGACGGCCTCACGCGCGACTTCTTCATCGGGCAGTTCGACTCTGCGCTCGCCGAGATCGCGCGGCTTCACGGCGAGCTCCAGCGGCTCAACGAGGTCGGCCAGGAAGAGCTGCAGTTCCTGTTCGGCCATCGCTATGTGACGACGCCGCGCGCCATCGTCGCCGGCGAGTCGACCGGCATCTCGCTCGAGTCGGTCGAGCTCGCGCGCATGCAGCTCGGTTTCGCGCCGTCGACGATGGTCGCCGTCGCCGACGGCAAGCGCTACGAGGTGCCGTACGCCGATGTGCTCGAGTTCAAGCTTCCGGCCGTCATCGCCGAAGGCCATGTGACGATCCTCGCGAAGTTCAAGCTGATCGGCGAGGTCGAGATCGCGCGGGTCGCCGTGCTCGACCGCTCGACCGAGGCACTCCGCGAGGGCTTTGGCACGCGCATCTCCGCGCTGCTGGCGAAAGGGGCGATCGATCAGGCCGAGGCCTCCTCGCTTCGCGCGCGAACGGCGCTTCTCACCGAGGAGATCGATCGCACCAAGCTGGCCGCGCTCATCGCGGATCTTCACCGCATCTCGAAGGAGCTCGACGCGGCGATCTCGCGCGCGGAACAAGGCGCGCGCCCGTTTGCCGCGCGCGGCGACACCTGGCGCGTCTACCGCGTACTCGGCACCGAGCTCCCCGTGCGCCAGTTCGTTCCCGAAGGCGAGGGGCCGTTCCCGGTCGTGATCGCGTTCCATGGCGCAGGCGCCGACGAGAACATGTTCTTCGACGGCTACGGCGGCGGCACGCTCTTGCGAAGCGCGTCGGGCGAGGCGTTCATCGCCGTCTGCCCGCCGACCGTTGCATTCGGCGTCAGCCCAAACCTGCTCGAAGCGTTCATCGAGGAACTCGCGAAGAATCTCCCGATCGATCGAACGCGCGTCGGCCTGATGGGGCACTCGCTCGGTGGCGTCACGGCGTCCCGTCTCGCGGTGCTCAAGCCCGACCTGATCACCGGCGCCGCTTGCATCGCAGGGTTTGCCGATCTTCCGCGAGAAGGCGCGCCCGCCCCCCGCAGGGTCTTCCTCGCGGAGCTCGATCCGCTCTTTCCAATCGAGTCGACCACCCAGGCGATCGAGGCCGCGCGCATGCGCGGTGAATCGATCGAGATCGAGACGGTCCCGCACGAGGGGCACACCCTCGTGGTCGGAAAGGTCGTGCCTCAGGCGGTGCGCTGGCTTCTCGCACGACCCGCGCGCACGACCGAGGCCACGAAGCCGACGGCCAGCGCGCCGAGCACCACGCCGATGAAGGCCGATGGCCCGAAGCCCAGCGAGAATGTGGCGATTCCGAGCAGCGGCCCGAGGAAGTAGCCGGCGCCGACGAGCGCCTCGTGAATGCCGCCGGCCTCGACCTTCGCGCCACCGACGGCAAGCCCGTAGTAGATCGCGCTGTAGTAGATGACGCCCTGGCCAAGGCCGATGCCGACGAGCCCGAGCGCGAGCGTTCCTTCGCCGCGGGCCGCGACGGCGAGCGCGAAGCCGCCTGCGAGAAACGCGCCGGCGACCGCGAGCGACGCGCCGCGGCCATGCCAGAACGCCGTCCGCCAGAGGACGAGCACCGCGGCGAGGCGCGCGACATGCCAGATCGCGCCGAGCGGCGCCTGCAGCGCTGGCTCGGTGCCGAGGCTCCCGAAGAGATAGGGGAGAATCGGCGCGAGCGCGCCGATGACGAGGTAACCCATCGGATGCAGGACGCGTGACGCAGCGAGGAGCGGCGTGTACGACGGCGGCACATGGCGCGCGGCCTCGCCTTCGTCGTGCGCCGCGGGGTGCGCGGGGAACCGGGTCAGGAAGAGGATCGCGATCAGGTTGATCGGAAGGAGCGACGGGATCGCCCACAGCATCAGGCCGGCCTTCGTCAGCGGACCGGCTGCGGCGAGGCTCACCGCGGTCGCGGCCATCCACGATGCGTTGAACCATCCGATCGAGTTGCGCATCGCGTGGCCGTGCCGGCCCGACACGAGGTAATGCTGCACGATCGGCCACTGCAGCGCGCCGAGCGCCGTCATGACGACCGTCACGATCCAGAGCGTCACGACGCCGGGAAAGATCGCGACGAGCGGCGCAAGGAGCGCCTGCGCCAGCAGCACGAGCCCGAGCGCCGACCGCGGCGTCATGCGCCGTTCGAGCGCGCGGACGATGAAGCCCGCGCAGACGGCGACCGCGGTGTACGCGACTCCGTTCACGAACGCGAGGAGCAGCGTGTCCTTCTGGCGAAACCCGTACTCGCTCTCCGCGATGAAGTAGATCGAGTTCCAGAGAACGCCCGTTCCCACCGAGCACACGA
>CAIXEV010000130.1 GCA_903918555.1 uncultured bacterium
CCCGCTGGTCGTAGAGCACGAATCGGTACTCATCGGCGAGCGGCTTGATCGCGGGCACGAGGTAGCTGTGCTCTGCTCCCCAGCCGCCGTGCAGCACGATGACCGTGTTGCCGGGCTTCGATTCGACGCCGTACTCCGCGATGTAGTGTGTCAGCTTTGCCCCGTCCGCGTCGGTGGTGTTCATGTACCACTGGTTGACGGGAATGCCCTCGTCGGTCGGAAGGGTCGCGGCAGCGCTTGGCGGCCGGCCTTCGGCAGGCTTGGGTCCGGCCGCGCACCCGATGGCCGCTTGGACGAGGGCGAGACCCGAGATGCAGCGGAACAGCAGCTGTACTGACATTGGCACTCCTGCGTGGGGGGATGAGACTAGGTTCTGTCTGACGGATCACCGAAGCCCAAAGATCCGCGCGGCGCCCGGCTGGCAAGGAGGCGAGACGAAGCTGTATCCGCAGCGATACAGCGAGTCGAAGCCGACGCAGCCAGCTGGGATGCCGCGTGGATCGACGGCCGGGGATCCGTCAGACAGAACCTAGCACGCGCGAGCCGCCGTGCTTGTTGCAGCGTTCGTGGATCGCGCACCGAAGAGAGTTGGAAGTGGCGAGATGACTCTACAGAAGCGACCTACGGTCCTCCACATTCCAAAGCCGATGAGCGAGACCGTGATCGCGTGTGTGCGGACGGGGATACTCGGGTTCTTCAGCGTCATCGCGATCAGCAATCTTCTCCATGGGATTGCGTGGATCCCCTCGGGGCTCTGGCTGGCGATCATCTCGGTCCTGATCATCGATCGCTTCGTCAATCATGGACTGAAGATGAGCGTGGCCAACTTTCTTGGATCGTTCTCCCGCCGCAGTTTCGCCGACGTCATTCAGGCGGAAGACGGGCGGTTCATCGTGAGATTCCGCTTCACTGTCCTTGGGCACCCCATCACTCATCGGGCGATTCCTGTTGAGGACATCGAGCGTGTCGAATGGAGCACTGGGCAAGCCACCAGTTTGTCGGGAAGGGACATGAACGACTGGCAGGTCGTCGTCAGGTGCGACCGCGGCGGCGCAGCGAGAGGAGGTTGGAGTCGAAGACGATCCCGCACGCCTGATCTGGACATCTGGTTCGTCGGGCCGCCGCAGGAGCGACAGCACGCAGCCGCCTTTGGTCAGGGGGTCGTGAGTTTCCTCCAGCAGGCTGGCGCTGATTTGGTGCGCGGGCAGGACTGCTGCTCATTCACGAGGCGATCTGCAGTCACAGCGCCCGAATCGAACGCTCGCGAGTCATCGGGTGGAACCTAGAGCAGCACTTCCTCGCCCGACTTGATCTCGCGGGGGAGCGCGATGTCGGCGAGGTCGTCGGGTTCGAGGGCGGTTTCGGCTGCGATCTCGATGCGGGCGTCGACATCGCCGTTGGGCTTCCGCGGGATCTTCACGCCGAACTTCTCGAGCCAGTCGCCGTTGCGGTTCGACTGGATCTGGTGGCTCCACGCGGGGCTGTCCTCGCCGGTTGCGTTCTTGAGCGGCGCGAACTCCTCGGTGCGGCTCGTCTCCATCACGAGCGACTTGCCCGCGATGCCGAGCGCGTCGAACACGAACGCCTCGAACTTGATCGCGTTCGGCTCGGCCGGCTCGACGGTCTTCCTCTGGTTGTCGCACCAGTAGGGGACCTTCTTCTTCGCGCGGTGGAAGGGGAGCGCGAAGTCGCCCTGCGTGAGGCGCTGCATGAACGCGACCGAGATCGCGTGGATCGCGATCGAGCCGGCGTTGAAGCGCAGCTTGCCTTGCGCGTCGAGCGAATTCGTCAGTTCGGGTGGCATGTCGCTGTATTCGATCACGACGGTCTTGCCGTCGACCTCGCAGAAGACGCCGACCTTCTCGGCCGCGTCGCGCTTGGCGACCATCTTGCTCGACATCTCGCCGGACGAGCCGTCGCCCGACGCATGCAGGCCAAGGAACACGGGGTCCGCGATGCGCACCATCGGGTTGTCGACCTGGAAGTAACTCATGTGCTCGACGCCGCGCGCCTGCATGTCCTCGAGCGCGCCGCTCGCGTGGAGCGCGCGGATTGCGCCGCCGTGGCCGTCGGGGTTGAGCGCGAGCGACGCGGGCGTCTCCAGGATGAGCTTCCCGTCGAAGGTGATCGACGGCATCGTGCCTTGCTCGAAGAGGAAGGTGTCCGCGGGATTGCGGCCGAACCAGTTGTTGTCGCGGAAGAACGCGCGCGTGTCGGCGCTGTTCAGCGGGCTCGTCATGATGTACCACGGCAGCGACCGGCCGTAGCGCTTCTCCGCGGCCGCGATCTGCTCGGCGAACACGCGGAAGAGCGGCTTGCCCGTGACGACGGTCGCGGGGAAGGTGCCCTTCGGGCCCTTCCAGCCAAGTCGCGTGCCCTGGCCGCCTGCGACGGTGAACACAGCGACCTTGCCGGCGCGCAGCAGCGCCTCGCCGTGCGCGCGCGCGGCGCCGACGGGGCTTCCGAGCGCGACATACGGCGCAGGCCTCGCCGCGGCGTAGTCGACCTTCGCCTCGGCGCCGCCCTTCACGAGCCGCGAGACGAGCGGAAGGTCGATCGACGCGAGCTGCGCGTGGAACGCCTTGTGGTCGGCGGGAGAGAGCGAGTCCGCGTAGCGAAGGACATGGCCTTGGCCGTGGGATTCGAGCGTGTCTGCGAGGGTTCGTTCGGCGTCGGTGTGCATGGGAACTTCGGGTCCGCTGGGGTTTGGACGGCCGGGACTGCGCGCGTGTGGATCGATCACTGGCTCGGCGGAAGCGGCTTCGACCAGCCTTCGGGGCGGTGGCGCACGATGAGCCCGGCGTGCAGGTAGATGACCTGCTCGCAGACATTCGTGCAGTGGTCGGCGATGCGCTCGACCGACTTCGTGATCGTGAGGAGGCGGAAGGCGTAGTCGACGGGCAGCGTGCCGGCGGCGACCTGCTCCTGCGCCGTGTTCATGAGCTGCTTCTTGAAGCTCGCGACGGTGTCGTCGAAGAGGAGCACCTGCTGCGCGAGGCTGACATTGCCCGAGGCGAGCGCGCGGTTCGAGTCGCGGAGCATGCCGATCACCGAGTTCGCCATCACGCGGAAGACATCGGGGATCCGCGCGGGAAGCGCGACATCGGAGAGGACGGCCTCCGCGATGTCGACCGCGCAGTCGGCGACGCGCTCGAGCTCGTTGTTCACCTTGACGATCGTGAGGACCGAGCGGATCGACTTCTCGTCGGTCACGCCCATCGCGAGGAGCGGGATCGACGCGCGCTCGATCTCGACATCGACGCGGTCGATCTCCTCGTCGTCGGCGATGACGGCGCGCGCCTTCTCGCGGTCGCCGTCGAAGTAGCTTTCGACCGCCTTGAGGGTGATGGCGAGGACGCGGTCTCCCTGGGCGACGATGTCGGAGCGGAGATGAGCGAGGCTTTCGTTGAAGTTCGGCACGGCTGCGCGAGTATACCTGTCGCGCGTATGCTGACGGCCTTGCGGAAATCGATCAACCATGCCTGAACTCTGCGTCAACATCGACCATGTCGCGACCGTCCGCCAGGCCCGTCGGACCTACGAGCCCGACCCCGTGCTGGCGGCGACCGAAGCCGAGGCCGGCGGCGCCGACGGAATCACCGTGCATCTGCGCGAGGACCGCCGGCACATCCAGGACGCCGACCTCCCGCGGCTGAAGGAGGTCGTCCGGACGAAGCTGAACCTCGAGATGGCGGCGACCGACGAGATGGTCGCGATCGCGATCGCGCTGCGGCCGGAGCTGTCCATGTTCGTGCCCGAGCGGCGCGCCGAGGTGACGACCGAGGGCGGGCTCGATGTCGCGGGGCAGGAGGCGCGCATCCGCGAGGCGGTCGCGCGGCTCAAGGGCGCGGGGATCGCGGTCAGCGCGTTCATCGACGCCGACGAGCGGCAGATCGCGGCGGCGGCGCGGGCGGGGTTCGACTTCTGCGAGATCCACACGGGGCCGTATGCCCATGCGCACCATGACTTTGGCGCGGGCGACGCGCGCACGGACGCCGAGCTTGCGAAGGTGCGGCGCGCGGTCGAGCTTGTCGGCGCCGCGGGAATGCGTCCGAACGCCGGCCACGCGCTCAACTACACGAATGTCGGCGCGGTCGCCGCGATCCCGAACCTGCGCGAGCTGCACATCGGGCACGCGATCGTGTCGCGGGCGGTGTTCGCCGGGCTGCGCGCGGCGGTTCGCGAGATGAAGGACGCGACGCGCGGGCGGTGAGGTCGTGGCGGGGCCGTGGGTGCGCGAGTGGCGCGTTTCCTGCGGGAATCTCGCTACACTTCGCGCCATGATCGAGTTCCGTGGCTGCTACACAGCGATTGTGACGCCCTTCACCTCGGACGGCATCGCCGTCGACGAGACGCGTCTTGCCGAGCAGATCGCCTTCCAGGCCGACGGCGGCGTGCGCGGCATCGTCGCGTGCGGCACGACCGGCGAGTCGCCGACCCTCGAGGAGGACGAGCATCGCCTCGTCGTCGAGACGGCGGTCGAGCTTGGCAAGAAGCGCGGGCTGCAGGTGATCGCGGGCGCGGGGTCGAACTGCACGCGCCACGCGGTCGCGCTGCAGAAGCTCGCGTTCGAGGTCGGCGCCGACGCCGGCCTGCAGGTGAGCCCGTACTACAACAAGCCGTCGCAGGAGGGCCTTTACCGGCACTTCATGACGGTTGCGGACTCGTGCCCGCTGCCGGTGATGCTCTACAACATCCCGGGCCGCTGCGGCGTCGCGATCAATCCCGACACCGTCGCGCGCCTTGCGACGCACCCGAACATCGTCGCGATCAAGGAAGCGACGGGCTCGATGGACTCGGCGAGCGAGATCCGCCAGCGCTGCGGCATCACGATTCTCTCGGGCGACGACTCGCTGACGCTCTCGTTCGCGGGCTGCGGCAGCGCGGGCGTGGTGAGCGTGGTGTCGAACCTCGTGCCGGCGCGCGTGCAGGCCTTGTGCGACGCGTTCCTCGGCGACCGCTTCGGCGAGGCGCAGGAGATCCACCGCGGTCTCTTCCCGCTGGCGAAGGGGCTCTTGTCGCTCGATGTGAACCCGGTGCCGCTGAAGGCCGCGATGCGCCTCCTTGGCCGCGATTCGGGCGCCGTGCGCCTGCCGCTGGCGGAGGCGTCGAAGGAGACCGTCGCGAAGATCACCGAGATCCTCGCGAACTCGGGGCTCCTGAAGCTCGAGGCCGTCGCGGTCGAAACCAAGCAGGCCGCGCAGCCGCAGACGGTGCGCGCGTGAGTTCGCCGCAGACGCCCGTGAATCCGCATGACGCGCGGTCGATGCCGTACAAGATCGCCGTGCTGTGCTACCTCTACGACACGGAGGGGCGGTTGCTCCTGTTGCATCGCCGCAAGCCGCCGAACCGCGACATGTATTCGCCGATCGGCGGGAAGCTCGAGATCGCCGATGGCGAGGGGCCGCACGACTGCGCGCTGCGCGAGATCCGCGAGGAGGCGTCGATCGCGCTGAAGCCTGACGAGATCAAGCTGATCTCGATCGTGAGCGAGCGCGCGTACGAGGGCGAGGAGCACTGGCTGATCTTTCTCTTCGAGGCGACGCGGCCGATCCGGCCCGACGAGATTCCGCACCAGGAGTTCGACGAGGGCCGGCTCGAGTGGCACGCCGTCGAGGATGTCGAGAAGCTGCCGATTCCCGAGACCGACCGCGCGGTGATGTGGCCGAATGTGCGGAAGCACCGCGGCGGGTTCTTCATGGTGCACATCGATTGCGCGGAGCAGCCGATGAAGCCGCGGATCGTTGAATCGTGGCCGTAGGGGGCGAGGGTTGCGGGGGCGGTGGCCGTAGGACCGCCCGCGCTTCGGCGCAACCTCGGCGCCGAGGGTGAAACTCGACGGATGAACCGCGGAAAGGGACTTTCATGAGCAACTCATCGAGCACGGGCCCGGGTCAGGGCAGCGCCGGCAATGTCATCGCCGCGATCTGCAGCTTCTTCATCCCGGGGCTCGGGCAGCTTGTGCAAGGCCGCATCCTCGCCGCGATCCTGATGTTCGTGCTGGCGGGCGTTGTGTGGGCCGTCAGTCTCGGGCTTCTTGGCTGGGTGATGCACATCGTGGCGTGCATCGAGGCGGCCCGCTGGAAGCGGCGATAAGCGGTGATGCGCGCGGAAACTGGCATTCCTGCGTGGTTTCTGCGCGCGATTGAGAGATGGCATCGGGCCGGGCGGAGAGTTCAGGGAGGCGTGCATCGCCTCTCGAACCCCGTCTCGACCACGCAAGCCATCCCAAGATCGGAGCATCCGCCATGCAGTCCCTCGCCAACCGCCTCAACCTGAACGCACTGATGCAGGCCACCGCCATCGCGCTCGTCGCGACCGCGGGCGCCCAAGCCGCGATCGTCGGCACGAGCGGACCGGTCGTCCAGATCGCGCCGCCGCCTTCCGCCGTCACCTTCGCGCTGCCCGGTCCGAACGCGTTCTGCTGGAACGAGCAGACGAATGTCACCGTGCCCGCGAGTGGAATCGCGGTGAACCTCCTCGGAAGCGGTTTCTGGACCGGTCCGACGCCCAACAACGCGACCGCCTTCGGAGGCGCGGTCGATTCGCATATGATCCACTTCGAGGTGAGCCCGGCCGCGCAGTCGGTGACGGGAAGCGTCACCTTCAACAGCGCGATCAGGGCGGTGATCTACGACAACGCGCTGCTGGCCGCGTCGGACTCGCTGCTCGGCTCGGCGACGGTGTGGGAGCCGACTGGGTTCATTCGCAGCCCCAACTCGGCGCTCTTCCAGAACTCGATCCAGGTCGTCGGAAACCAGATCAACTTCACCATGTGGGTCTCGACGCCGAACCTCCAGAACCGGATCTGCGAGTTCCGAGTCCTCACCGATGCGGCGATTCCTGCGCCGGGCGCGATGGCGCTGCTCGGGTTCGCCGGCGCGCTTGCTGGCCGCCGCCGCCGCTGAGCGCGGGCGACGAGAGCCCTCGAGTTCGAGACTTGCGGGCGGTGCGGTCTGCGCGGGTTGCATGACCAGCGCGGGCTGCGCCGCCTGCGCGACTTGGGCGAGCGAGGACGACTGCGCGGGCTGCCGAGGCGCAAGCTGGTCGCCGAGTCTGCGCTTCCCTTGCCGACGGCCGCGCCTGAAGTAGGTTCAGGGCGCGCCCGCCTGGAGTTGAGTCCTGCGGCGCGTCGAGGCACCGCATGAACCGAAGACGAGGGAAATTGACAGCGTCCGCCGCGGCATCCGCCGTGGCTGTGTCGTTCCTCCCTGCCGCGCCGTCGGCGCACGGCGCGATCGCGGCGACGCTCGTCGGTCGCGTCGAGGGCCGCGCGGAGAGCTGCGCCTACAACCCGGCGCTCGGCTGGGACTCGAGCGCAACCGCCAGTCCGCTGGCGCTGTCCGCGTTCCAGAACGAATTCGAGGACTCGACCGGCAGCGCGTTCCGCAGTTGGGCGCTGGAGCTCGGCCCAACCGTCGATGGCGGTGCGGTCTACATCTTCGACCCCGTGAGTCTCTCGGGGAGTTCGGTCGATGGCGCGCGTGCGCTCGTGCTTCGCGACCTGTTCGCGCGCTGGATCAATCCGGCCACGGGGCGGGTGGCGGGCGGGACCGATGGGCGTGCGGCCACCGCGGCGGCGTTTCAACTCGCCGTCTGGGAGGTCGCCCACGAGAACTTCGGGACGAACGATGCCGCAGCGCTGGTCGCGCGCATGTCGCTGGCGACGGGGGCGTTCCGCTCCTCGGCTTCGGCCGAGACGGTGGCGCGGTACGGCGCGATCACCGCGACGCTTGGCCAAGGCGGGTTTCGCGCGCACGATCTGGAGCTGCTGTCCAATCCGGTCGCCCAGGACCAGATCCGCGTGGTGCCGACCCCCGCTGCGGGCGTCGTGCTGCTCGGTGCGGCGCTGAGGGCGTGCCACAGCCGCCGCCGTCGCTGACCCGGCGTTCGTTCCGACCGAAGTCGTGGGTTGGGATGTGCGGTCGACGAGGCGGCCCTCGAGCGCGTACCCTTTCGATTCGCAAGCGAGCGCCGCGCCACCGACCGATTCGGCTGCGCTCGATCCCCAGGCCACAGTCACGATGTCCGTCGATCTCTCGCCACCGAACCTGCCCGACTACCCGACCTCGCGACCGGTCGCGCAGATCGCGCGCGAGTGGGTCATCGACCCGCGGATCCCGGGGACCGTGAAGGGCTTTGATGCGCCTTTCTTCCAGGCTGGCCTGGCGGGCTACTCCGATGGCGCGATGCGCCTCGTCGCGCGTCGCCACGGCGCTCCGTTCTGCGTCACCGAGGCGCTGCTCGACCGCACGCTCATCAACGGCGGCAAGGGTCGGCGCAAGGAGGATCCCGATCTGCTCGCGACCGAGTGCGGGATGGGCGAGATCGAGGACAACATCGCGGCCGGGCTCGACGATCACCCGATCGCAGGTCAGGTGATGGGCACGACGCCCGATGAGATGGCGCGCGCCGCCGAGATTCTCGTCGGCATGAACTACGACGTGATCGATGTGAACCTCGCGTGCCCGGTCAAGAAGATCAAGAAGGCGAACCGCGGCGGGCACTTCCTTGCGTATCCGGGCGACGCGGTCGAGATCCTGCGTGCCGTGCGCGCGGTGGTGCCGCGCGGGATCCCGTGCACGGTCAAGCTGCGGCGCGCGTACGACGACACGCCCGAGATGGCGGAGCGGTTCGAGCAGATCTTCGCCGCGACCTACGAGCTCGGCTACGCATGGGCGGTCGTCCACTGCCGCACGGTGCAGCAGAAGTACCTCGGCCCGGGGAAGTGGGAGTTCCTGCGCGACCTCGTGCGGCGCTACCCCGACCGCGTGATCTTCGGCTCGGGCGACATCTGGACCGTCGACGACATCTTCCGCATGCACGACTACGCGGGCGTGCACGGCGTGTCGGTCGCGCGCGGCTGCATCGGAAACCCATGGATCTTCACGCAGGCGCGCGCGCTGATGCGCGGCGAACCCGCGCGCGAGCCGACGCTCGCCGAGCAGCGTGCGGCGCTCGAGTCGCACTTCGAGCTCGCGATGCAGCTCCACGGCGAGGCCGCCGGCGGCCGGCGCATGCGCAAGTTCGGCATCAAGTTCGCGGCGCACCATCCGCAGGCGATGGAGGTGAAGAGCGCCTTCATCGACTGCGAGACCGTGGCCGATTGGCGCACGACGCTCGAGCGCTGGTATCCGCGCCCCTGACGCGCGCGTCGGTGCATCCGGTCGATCCCTTCACGGCGGCGCGGCGTGCGGCGGCGCGAGCGCGACGCCTTCGATCGCACGCGGAACGACGAAGATCGCGGCGCCTCGGCTTGGCTCGACCGACTCCTCCTCGACGAAGCGATGGCCGGCGATGGCGAGGCCGATGGCATCGGTCGGCTCATCCGGACGCGTAGGCGCCGGTGCGTGGACCGCGCCGATCGCGCAGCTTGCGCCGAAGAGCCCGGATGGAAGCGGTTTTGGCGGGTTGAGCGCGCCGGTGAAGCGCGCGCCGCCGAGCGTGTAGGTCCACGCCGCGCCGGCGTCGTCGAGCGTGCCGTCGGGCGCGCTGCGCTTGAGGAGATCGGTGCTTGGTGCGCCGATCACCAGCACGCCGTCGCGCAACGCGAGCGATTGTCCGAAGCCGTAGGTCTGGACGCCCGACGGCGGATCGATCCGCTTCGGCATGGCCTCCGCCAGCGCGAGGTCGAAGAGATACACGCAGCCGGTCGGCAGCAGGCCCGAGGCCTGGTCGCGTGCGCGTGGCGCGCCGACGGCGAGCACGCCGTCGTCAAGATCGATCGAGAGGCCAAACCACGCGGCAGGCTCGGGGCTCGGCGCCGTCAGCACGCGCTCGAGCCGGTAGCGCTCGCTTCCGGTCGCCGCGACGGCGGTGCGGCGATAGATGTAGACGGCGCCCGCCGCGTGCACCGGCTCGCGCGATCCGGCCGTCGCGACATCGTCGCCGGGACTCGCGATGGCGAGGAGATCGCCCTCGATCGCAACGGCGCTTCCGAACCACATGCTGAGCCGCGGAGCCGGGGGCGTGATCGTGGCGACCTCGGTCCAGCGCGCGCCCGTGCCTGCATCGCGCGAATCCGTGAAGCGCCGGAAGACATGCACGCGACCGGCATCGAACGCGCCCACGGCGTCATGGCGCGGCGCGCCGACCACGAGCCGCGCGGAGCCGCCCTGGTCAAACGCGATTGCAGCGCCAAACGATGCCGCCGGCTCGGGCGTGCGGGCCGACAGCCGTGCCGCGAGGCGCCACGATGCGCCGTCCACTGCGCGCTCGAACACCTCGACGGCGCCGGCCATGTCGCTGGCCATGTCGCTGGCCATGTCGCTGGTCATGTCGCTGGTCATGTCGCTGGCCATGTCGCCCCTCATGTCGCCACCCTCGCCCGCGCCGGCGTTCGCGCGATCCGCGCCGACGGCAACCAGATCCGCTCCACCCGCGTCGGCGCAGCGCCGCTTGGCCGCAAGACTCGCGCCGAAGTGGTCGCCAGCCGTCGGCGCATGCGAGAACAGCGTGCGATCGGGATGCACTTCAAGCGTGCCTCGCGCGTTCAGCGAGAGCCGCATGATCATCACGCGCCCCGGATCGAGCGCGTCATCGCCATCGGTCGGCGCGGAGATCGCGAGAAGATCCCCATCCGCCGCGACGACCTCGCCGAGCCGCCGCGTCACGGGCAGTTCGGGCGCAACGACATGCACCGCGTCGATCGCTGGCGGCGGCGTGAGCGCGTGCGACGCATGCGCCGCCAACTGGGCCGCCGCGAGCACGAGGATGCAGCACGCCGCCGCGAACAGCCGCGCGCGACGCCTCGCGACATCGCATGGACCAATGGATCGCCTTCGCCCGCCGCAACGCTGCGCTGCGGGCGCACCTTCGCCTCCCGGTTGTCCGGACATCGATCTCTTCCGCCTTTCCGTCGGTTGATCCGACGCGCCGACGCTATCACGCGCGGAGCGGGGGTCGCGAAAGTCCGTAGTTTTTACGGAGAGAATTTTCGCGCTTCGGCGCAGGCGATCGCCGGGTGCAAGTCGCCTCGCATGCGCAGGCGCGTTTGCTAGACTCGCCGCATGAACTCGACCAACACGCACGGCGGAACCTTCGCCTACTTCGACGGACAGCAGGAACTCGAGGGATATCTCGCGCGGCCGGCGTCCGCGGGCGCGCGCACGCCGGTCGTGCTCGTCGCGCATGCGTGGGCGGTCAGGACGACTTCGCGCGCGCGAAGGCCGACATGCTCGCGTCGCTCGGCTACATCGGCTTCGCGATCGATGTCTACGGCAAGGGGCGCCGTGGCAACTCGCCCGAGGAGAACTCGAAGCTGATGACGCCGTGGTTCGAGAACCGCGGCGCGCTGCGCACGCGCTTGCTCAGCGCGGTCGATGCCGCGTCGAAACTCGACGGCTCCGACGCGTCGCGCCTCGCGGTCGTCGGCTTCTGCTTCGGCGGCCTCTGCGCGTTCGACCTTGCGCGCGCGAACGCGCGCGGCGTGAAGGCCGCGATCGGTTTCCACGCGCTCTTCGGAGCGCCGAACCTCGGCGCGCAGCCGCCGATCGCCGCAAAGGTGCTCGCGCTCCACGGCTACGACGACCCGATGGCGACGCCCGAGCAGATGGTCGGCTTCGCGAAGGAGATGACCCTCGCGCAGGCCGACTGGCAGGTCGTCGCCTACGGCGGCACGGGCCATGCGTTCACGAATCCGCACGCGCATGACCGCGCGAGCGGCATGTTCTACCGCGAGGTCATCGCCGACCGCGCGTTCGCGGCGATGCGCGGGCTTCTCGCGGAATCGCTCGCGTAAGTCGCGGGGACGCCGGTCGCGCGCAGGGAATTTCCCGCAAGTTCCCCGCGAGGGGTTCCGTCCAACGGCTCCTCGCGTGATACTGAGGACATGCGGCTCCGCACCCCGATCCTGGACCTCGCCGTCGTGGCGGCGGCGCTCGCCGCGACCGCTGCGACGCAGGCCAGCGAGGGATCCAAGCGTGCCGTCGACTTCGACCGCGAGGTGCGGCCGATCCTCGCCGCGAAGTGCTTCACTTGCCACGGGCCCGACGCCGAG
>CAIXEV010000131.1 GCA_903918555.1 uncultured bacterium
CCCGCGGCGGCCGCGACCGAGCAGCCCGCGGCGCCCGCGCCCGCGGCCGTGCCCGTGAAGCTGGGCCCCGTCCATCAACTCACCGTCACGGACCTCGATGGCAACTCCGTGCCGCTCTCCAAGTTCGCCGGGCGCCCGATGATCATCGAGATCTGGGCGACCTGGTGCGGTCCCTGCCGCGTCAACCGCAACACGATTCACCGCATGAAGTCGGAGTTCCCCGAGCGCCTGCTCGTGGTCGGCGTCAGCGTCGACATGCCGCCGTCCGGCGGAAGCGCCGGCGACCTCGTCAAGAAGTTCCTGCAATCGAACGAGGCGAACGAGCACGAGTTCCTCGCCACCGCCGAGTTCCGCGAGTTCATCAACCAGCGCTCGGCGTCGAACTCGATCCCGAAGACGCTCTATGTGAACAGCAAGGGGCAGGTCGCTGACCTGTCCGAGGGCGTGCAGGGGCCGCAGTGGCTGCGCGGCATGGCAAAGAACCTGAAATGACGGCGATTGGCTTCTCGATCGCCTCTCGCGCGACCGATGTCGGGTACTTCCTCGGCGCGGTCATCGCGTCGCCTTTTTGGCTGACGCGCATGATCGCGACGGGCAAGATCAAGACGGACTGGCGCGCGCGCTTCGGCTTTGGAGCGGAGCTCGCGAAGTCGGCGCGGCCGCGCGTCCTCATTCATGCGGTGTCGGTCGGTGAAGTGAATGCGATCCGCGGGTTGGTCGAGCGGCTCGCGAGCGACCGCGCGGCGCCCGAGATCGTGGTGAGCGCGACCACCGACACCGGGTTTGCGCGCGCGAAGGCGCTGTTCGCCGAGCGGCACGCGGTGATCCGCACGCCGTTTGATTTCTCCGGCGCCGTCGGCCGCTGGTTCGGCCGCGTGCAGCCAGACCTGCTGGTGCTCGTCGAGCTCGAGCTTTGGCCGAACATGACGCGGCACGCGGAGGCCGCGGGCGTGCCGGTCGTCGTCGTGAACGGCCGCCTGAGCGACCGGAGCATCGTGCGCTATCGGCGCGTGAAGCCGCTCGTGCACGGCATGTTCTCGCGCGCGACCGCGGTGCTTGCGCAGAACGACATCTACGCGGGGCGATTCGCCGAACTCGGTTCGCGCGAGGCGCTCGTGTCGGGCAACATGAAGTGGGACTCGATCGCGATCCGCGACGAGGTGCCGGGCGCCGGCGCGCTGCGCGACGAACTTGGTCTTCCGGCCGACGCGCCCGTCGTCGTCGCCGGAAGCACGGAACCAGGCGAAGAAGTGCTGCTTCGCGACGCGCTGCCGCCGGGCGTGCGGCTTGTCATCGCGCCGCGCAAGCCCGAGTGGTGGGACGGCGTCGCCGCGAACCTGCCCGGCTGCGTGCGTCGTTCGCGCAGGGAGCGCGGCGGCGCGGACACGCGGTTCTATCTCCTCGACACCATCGGCGAACTCGGCATGGCGTACTCGTTCGCCGATGTGGTCGTCATGGGGCGGTCGTTCGGCAAGCTCTACGGAAGCGACCCGATCGAGCCGGCGAGCCTCGGCAAGCCCGTCGTGATCGGCCCGCGCGTCCACGATTTCCGCGATGTCGTCGCCGCGTTCAAGGCGCGCGACGGGATCGTTCAGTGCGAGGCTGGCGAGCTGAAGGCTGTGCTCGCGCGGCTCTTTGCAAGCGAATCCGAGCGCGCCGCGATCGCCGCGCGCGCCCGCGACACGATCCGCGAGGAGCAGGGCGGCAGCGCGCGGACGGCGGAAGTGCTGCTTTCGATGCTGCCCTCCCAGCCTGCGCTCGGTTGATACGCTGCGCGCATGGCAACCAACGCAGAGGTCGCGGCGGCATTCGAGGAACTGGCTGTCCTGTCGGAGATCCTCGGGGCGAATGTCTTCAAGGTGAACGCGTTCCGCAAGGCGGCGCGCGCGGTGGAGGGCTTGCCCGGCGAGGCGGCCGCGATGTCGGTCGTCGAGCTGAAGGAGATCGACGGCCTCGGCGCGTCGACCGCCGCGAAGGTGCACGAGTTCGCCGAGAAGAAGACGATGTCCGAGCTCGAGGAGCTGCGCGCGCAGGTGCCGCCGGGTGTCAAGGAAGTGCTCGCGATCCAGGGAATCGGGCCGAAGACGGCGCGCGCGCTCTGGGTCGACGCGGGCGTCGTCGATCTTGCGTCGCTCAAGAAGGCGATTGAATCGGGCGCCGTCGCGAAACTGCCGCGCATGGGCGCGAAGACGATCGCGAACATGACCGAGGCGATCGCGTTTGCGGAGAGTTCGCGCGGCCGCGTGCGCATCGCCGAGGCGATGCCGCTTGCCGAGCGGATGGTCGCCGAGCTCGGGCGTCTGCCGTTCGTCGAGCGCGTCGCGTACGCGGGCAGCCTGCGCCGCGGCAAGGAGACGATCGGCGACATCGACATCCTCGCGTCGTCGAGGGAGCCCTCGAAGCTGATGGAGGCGTTCCGCACGCGCGACGAGGTCGCGAAGGTGCTCGCGAGCGGCGAGACCAAGACGAGCGTCCAGACGACGACGGGCGTACAGGTCGACTTGCGCGTCGTGCCGCTTGACCGTTTCGGCGCCGCGCTCCAGTACTTCACGGGCAGCAAGGAGCACAATGTCGCGCTGCGCGAGCGGGCGATTTCGCGCGGGTTCAAGCTGAACGAGTATGGGCTGTTCAAGGTCGGCGCGGACGGCGCGGTCGCCGACGGCGCGGAGCCCGCGGCCGCGCGCGAGGAGAAGGACATCTACGCGGCGCTCGGCCTCGACTGGATGGAGCCGACGATGCGCGAGGATCGCGGCGAGATTGCTGCGTTTGAGACCGGCGCGAAGCATGTCGCGGTCGTGACGCTCGCCGACATCAAGGCGGAGCTCCACTCGCACACGACCGCGTCAGACGGCGCGATGTCGATTGACGAACTCGTCGAGGCGGCGCTCGCGCGCGGGTTCCACACGATCGCGATCACCGACCATTCGAAGAGCCAGTTCCAGGCGAACGGTCTCGACGAGAAGCGCCTGCGGGCGCACATCAAGGCGATCCACGAGGCGCGCGCGCGGCATCCGAAGATCCAGATCTGGGCCGGAAGCGAGGTCGACATCCTGTCCGACGGTTCGCTCGATTACGACGACGAGCTGCTCGCCGAGCTCGATTGGGTGGTCGCGAGCCCGCACGCTGCGCTCAAGCAGGAGCCGCGCGCAGCGACCGACCGCCTGCTGAAGGCGATCGCGCACCCGCTCGTCCATGTGATCGGTCACCCGACCGGCCGCATCGTGAACGGCCGACCGGGGCTCGAGCCCGCGATGAACGAGCTGTTCGCCGCGGCGAAGGAGCACGGCACCGCGCTCGAGATCAACGCGCACCACATGCGCCTCGACCTCCGCGATGTCCATGTGAAGGGCGCCGTCGACGCGGGCTGCATGCTCGCGATCGACTGCGATGTCCACGGCCGCGAGGACTTCGACGAACTCCGCTACGGCGTGATGACCGCCCAGCGCGGCTGGCTGCCGAAG
>CAIXEV010000132.1 GCA_903918555.1 uncultured bacterium
CCTCCTCCTCGTCCTCGTCTTCATCGAGGTCCGAGTCCTCGTCGCCGAACTCGTCTTCGTCGCCGAAGTCGTCGTCGTCGTCCTCGAGGTCGAAGTCCTGGTCCTCGTCCTCATCGCGGTCGAGGATCAAGGTTCCAGCGCCGCCGAGGCTGCCTGCCCAGAGGTCTTCTCCAGCGGCCGTCTGCCACGACGGCGAAGCGGCCGAGGCTCCGCTCAACAGGAATGCTTCGCTCAACGGAAAGGCTCCGCTGAACGGGCTTGCCGCGAGGAGAGTCCCGGCGCCCGAGCGGGCGGACTCGGGACGGAAGAGCTTGGTGTCATCGGAGAGGATGCTTGTCATGGGCGTGGGTGTCCTGAGGCTTTCCGAGGCGAACCGCTCGCCGTTGGAAACTTGCCCGCCGGAACCAAGATCGCGAGCGTTCGCCTGTATCGGTCGATCCATGCTCGGAATCTGAAGAGAACGGCACGAATTTGCGTTCGGCCGGCGGCTCCGGAAGGGCGCGGGATTTGTCGCGTCTGCGAGTCGACATGTCAACCCCACGAGAAACCCCGTCGGGCGGCATTCTTCCCCAACCTCGCGGGTTTCCTTCCGAGCCTCAGGGCGCGGCGGGCGGCGCAGGCGCCGCGGGGGCGGCGACCGGCATCGAAACGGCCGTGATTCCTTGGCTTGACGACATCAAGAGCCAGCCGTCCACGGCCATGGCGCGGTCGGCCCGCTGCGACTGGCAGCGGATCTCGAAGGGCGCCCCCGCCATGCGGAGGCCGAGTTTCGTCGACAGGAGCTGCGTGATGTAGGGAAAGTCGACTCGGAATGTTCCTGCGGCCGCACCGAGGATCTGGCGGCCGCCGAGCCCGTTCAGGACGAAGACGCCGGGCTCCGCGGGGAGCGCGAACGCGAAGTTGAGGTCGCCCGCGATCAGGTCCATGCCGAGGATGTCGCCGTTGGGGCCGCGGAGGATGATGCGGTTCTCGGCGTGGATGAGGAGCCCCTCGCGGACCGGGATCAGCCCGCGCAGCGAGGGGGCGCCGAAATCGGTGCCCTCGGGCAGCTCGAACGCGCCGATGCCGCCCTCGTAGAGCGGGATCCGCAGCGGACGGTCGTTGCGGTCGAGCGCCACGAGGCTCGATCCGAGCAGCATCGGGCCGGCGGCGTCGCTGCACTCCGCGCTGCGGGTGACAAGCACGGGCATCGGCTTGCCGTCGGCGCCGACCATCCAGCGCTCGATGCCCGAACTGGTGCCCACGAAGATCTCGCCGAGCGCGGTGGCGAAGGCCCAGCGCACATCCTCGCGCGACGATGGCTCGAACGACACGCGCTCCTCGAGCGTGCGCGCATCGAGCACCTTGACCGTCGGGCGCGGATCGACGCGGGAACCGCCGCGGCCGCCGATGGTGACGAGGCCGTCGTTGATCGAGGCGGAGTAGACCTGCGCGAGCGTCTCGCGGACGAGCTTCGGCGGCTGCTGCGTGTCGGGAATCGCGTAGCGCGCCGCGTCGCCGTTGCGCCGCATGAGGACGAGCGACTCGCCGTCGCAGAGCGGAAGGACCTGCGCCGCGATGAAGGCGCCGCCGTCGGGAGTCGTGGTCGAGTCGGGACGGTCGTCGCCGCCCGCGCGCGCCACCGACGACCAGACTTCCTCGCCGCGGCCCGTGGCGAGCTCGACCGCGCCCGTGGCTGCGTTCACGATCAGCCCGTACTCGAGGCCGCCCGCGACCGACTGCCAGACGACGATCCGCTCGCCCGCGTGCAGGATCAGCGGATCGCGGTCATCGAGACGAAGCCGCCACTGCGATTCGAGGGTTTCGAGGGAGTCGAGCGAGAGCCGCTGCAGCGCGCCGTCGGCGATCACGAGCGCGAGGTCGGTGCGGCGCGAGAGATACGCGCTGCCCGTCATGCGCGCGAGACGGCCGCGCACATCGCGGCCTGTGCCGGGCACCGTGCCGACGCGCGCGAGGTTTCCGCCGCGGTCGGAGAGCTCGGGGCGCGCGAGGCCGCTCGCGACGAGGAGCTCCGCGGCGCGGATGCGCACGCGCCGCTCCTGCCCTGGCTCAGGTGAAAGTCCGACGAGCGCGCCGACGACCTGGTCGACGAGATCGACGCGCGCCGGCGGCATGAGGAGGTCGCCGAGCACGGCGCCGAGGGCCTGCGACGCCTTGACGGGGCCCAGCGCCGGCGCGGCCGCGAGCACCGCGTCGGTGGCGGCCGCGGTGCGCGGGTGCGCGTGCGCGAACCCGACGAGCGCCGCTGCGGACGGCGCGGCGACCTGCAGTTCGCGCAGCGATTCGGCCGCG
>CAIXEV010000133.1 GCA_903918555.1 uncultured bacterium
CCGCCGAGGCCGCGATCGAGGATCTGTTCCCGGAGGAGTTCTACACGGAAGCGGTGCTCGCCATCTACGCTCGTCAGCTGCCTGCCGGTGCTGCGGGCGGATTGCCCCTGCAGGCCGGTGGAACACTGTCGAAGAGGGTGGAGAAGGCGCTCGCGAGCCACAACATCAGCTTCAACAAGGGATCAGTCGCGAAGACCCTCTGCGCCAAGATTCGGGCTATGAAGGACGCAAGGGAACTGCCCGCCGAGACGCAGACGCGAGCCGAGGCGTTGCTGAAGGCGCTTGCCGCGAGCATTCTGAAGGTGTCCGCGCCTGACATCGCCGGCGTAGAGGTCAAGCCTTCGGCCGCGCAGACCGCGATCCCGTCTGTGCCCGCGGCGTCAGCGGTGACCAGCGCCAAGAGTGGACCCAGCACATGAAGTTGTCCGAGCTGGCCAGCCGGATCGATTGCCCATGATCGCACACTGAAGGCATTCCGGGCGAACATGGTGCCCCGTTGAATGGCCGACATGACCTGCCCCCGTTCTCTGGTCCAGCACTATGAGAGTCGGGTTGATTCCATCGAAAGCACAGGTTCCTCGCTTGCCGCCGCGGAGCGAAGGGGCGGAGCCCAAGCGCAGCGGCGGCAAGCCGGGCCAAGCGAGTCCGCCGCACGCATTGGTCACGCTCCAGGTGGAAGCGCGGCAATCAGCTCAGCAAGGCAGTTGCGGGAGAAGTCGAGTACACCTCTCCCACGAGCGGAGGTGCCGGGGCGCGGGGCGCGGAGGCCTTTCAGTGGAAAGGCGCGGTTCGCGAGTTGAGGCACCGGGACCTGCCAGAAGCCATCTGGGCGAAACGAGCAGTCGAGAGAGACGACGAACAGCTCATGCCAGCCATTGTGAATCGGGGAAAGCCTGCGGGTTGTCGAGAACCCCGATACCGTCTTCACTTGAATACAGGACTCGCCAGATCCATCAAGCACTCGGAAATCCCAACCCTTTTGATTATGGCCGGCGCGAACAATCTGGGCGTCGGGACGAGTTCGCTTTAGGAACATGTGAACGTAAAACTCCCCGAAGCAGCCTGTCTTCTGGTCGCCTCGGGGGAGAAGCGATGAAGTACCTTGAAGAGCTTCAAGCCGCGCGTAGGCGTTCGCGTAGTCGGTGATCGCGCGCAGGATGTCGATGTGTTCGGTCATTGCATCAACACCTTTGACAGGAGCTTTCACTTGAGCAACCCCGCGGACAGAGGTTCCAAAGCCAGCAGCAATACTTCTGTTGGCGCCATGAGTCTGCCACAAAGCACCGTAAGGGGAGACGATGCCGACCGTAACGACCGTCGCGCCACCCGCGGCGCGACGCCGTGATTCGCGGCAGTGAATTCACCGCATGGACGATGGGCGCTGGAAAGTCACGACGTGGACTACTCGCCGCGCTTGGCCCCAGGTCTCTCAAGACGAGTAATCACCCAGTTTTCGAATGGTACCGGCGGTGGACACTCCCCAAGCAACGCATGAATCACCTCGTGAATCGGGTATTCCCTTTCACCGAGGTGTGCGGTCCATAGATTACCGCAACCGCCTCTACCGGTGCTGGCGAGTGCGGCCAAGCGCTTCATTCGCCTCAGACAGGCAGCCACATCTCTACGCTGCGCGGCAGGCGTCGCCGCCACCCAGGCGGCGCGTTGCGCTGGCGAGAGGATTCCCCTTGCTTGGAGTGCCGCGATCTCTTCGAGGACGTGCAAGAGCATCTCATATGGCTTCGCCTTTCGGAAGGGAACCGCGGGTTGATGTATGTACGGTCGAACCAACTGCCGCTTCGGCGTCCCGCGCTGCGCGTTGCGGTCGACTTCTGAGCGGCCCGTCGCAGGTCCGACCTCAAGGCTCTCGCCGCGACCGAGACCACTGTTCCACGGGTTCACGGTCCAGTCACCTACCGAACCCCTCCCGGTCACAAACTTACAGTTTGGTTTACTTCTTCTCGCCATATGTCATTCCGTTCAACCCGTACTTGCCCTTCAACGACATCCACAACCAAAAAGTCAAGCGACTTCGATGAGTACGCTCACGAACCCGCATCAGCTCCGCTGGTCCAGCGCGAGCGCTTCGCGAAGCATCGCCTCCAGCTTCTCCAGACTTGTTGGCACCGCGATCTCAGCGCGCCCCTGCGCCTTCCAGACTTCCTTGAGCTGCGACTGGAGAACTACCACGCGCGGGTCGTTCGGCGGCTCGGCGGCGCTGGCAGTTACGCCGCGATCAAACCGCAGCAGTTCTTGACACTTGACCCTGTGGCCTAACGCTTCCTCCGAACCCATCGAGCGGCGTGCGTCTTCAAGCCTTGTCGCATAGCACCGATGGATAAATGCCCCGTGCTCCTTGCTGTACACCAAGACCTGATACCGGTCCTCTTCGCTCGGCCCGGGTACGAACACCTGCATCGACGGCGGAGGCGGCGGATCTTCGTCGACCGCCTTCTCGGTCTGGCGCATCTCCTGTGCCGTCCGAATCGACAGCCCCTGCCCTCCGTCCCGCCTGCGGTTTCCGCTGCTTCCCATATGCGAAGCATAATCGCCCGCAACGACGAATCAATGGGGCGCGCGATGCCTCGCCGTGCGGGGCCAATCGTCTGACGCCTCGCGCCGCGACCTCCGCGGAAGCCACATCGCGCCTGCCGATCAACTAGAATGCGCGCCTCAGGGCACTCCCGAGATTGGCGTGGACCCACGGAGAAAGGACACCCAGAAAGATGGCCATTGGTGCGTTGACGGCTGGAGGCAGCTCGGCGGTTCCGAAGCCCGGACAGATTGTCCATGTCCGCACGCGGAACCACCTCGTCGAGGCGGTCACCGCGACGACGGGCGGGACCATCGTCCAGCTCGCGTGCGTCGATGACGACAACCAAGGCTCCAAGGCCGAGGTTATCTGGGAACTTGAGTTCGACGCCCGCATCCTCGACGAGGAGTCGTGGAAGTCGATCGGCGATTCGAAGAAGGACTTCGACCCCCCGCGGCACTTCGCTGCCTTCTTCAACACCGTCCGCTGGAATTGCGTCACTGCCACCGACCCCTCGCTCTTCCAGGCGCCCTTCCGCGCCGGCATTCAGATCGATCCGTTCCAGCTCGAGCCGCTCCGCCTCGCGCTCCGCCTTCCGCGCGTCAACCTCTTCATCGCCGACGATGTCGGTCTCGGCAAAACGATCGAAGCAGGCCTCATCGCGCGCGAGCTTCTCCTTCGCCGCCGCATCACCAACATCGTGGTCGCCGCCCCGCCGTCCATGATCGTGCAGTGGAAGGACGAACTCGAGCAGCGCTTCGGCCTCACCTTCGAGATCCTCGACCGCGAGTATGTCCGCCGCATCCGCGAAGAGCGCGGTGTTGCCGTCAATCCGTGGGAAACCCACCCGCGCTTCCTGATCTCGCAGCGGCTTCTCATCGACGACAACTATCGCGCGCCGCTCGTCAAGTGGCTCGACAGCAACCCCGCAGGCGCCCCCACCACCATCACCGGAACCCGCGCCGTCGACATCAAGCCCGGCACCCTGCTCATCCTCGACGAAGCGCACCACGCAGCACCCGCATCGGGCGCGCGCTACGCGATCGACTCGAAGATCACCGCCGCGATCCGCGACATCGCCCCGCGCTTCGAGCACCGCCTCTTTCTCTCCGCAACCCCCCACAACGGCCACTCCAACTCCTTCAGCGCGCTCCTCAACATCCTCGACGAGTCGCGCTTCATCCCCGGCGTTCCCGTCCTCAAGGGGCAGCTCGACGATGTGCTCGTGCGCCGCCTCAAGGAAGACCTGCGCCAGATCGGCCACGCCTTCCCCAAGCGCGAGATCGTGCAGGAAGACCTCACCGTCGCCGACACGGCCCCCGAGATCGTTCTACCCCAGTTGCTCGAGCAGTACCGCGCCGTCCGCCGCAAGCGCTTCGAGGGCGCCAGCAAGAAGAAGGCCGCCGAGTCGATGATCGTCATCTCGGGACTCCAGCAGCGACTGCTCTCGTCGTTCGAGGCCTTCGCCACCACGCTCGCCAAGCACCGCGAAGGCATGGAGCGCGTGTGGGCAGGCAAGGCAGCACCAATCAACGCAGCCCGCGCCGGCTCGCTCATGCAGGAGATCAGTTCGGCGCCCGACGCCGACGACGAAACCCGCGCCAACCGCAGCGAAGCCGAACAGCTGCGCGCCGAAGGCGACGCCTTCGCCGCGCTCAGCACCGAGACCTCCGACGCTGCCGCCAGCGCAGCCGCGCTTGCAGACATCACCCGCGACGAACGCGCCCTCCTCGACAAGATGCGCGATATCGCAGAAGCCGCCCGCTACACCGCGGATGGCAAGACAAAGCGGCTGCTCGACTGGGTTCGCGCACACTGCTGCGCCAAGGCAGGCGCACCGCTTGCCGAGCGCACCGACGCGCCCTGGACCGACACGCGCGTCATCATCTTCACGGAATGGGACGCGACGAAGCGCTATCTCGTCGACCAGCTCCGCCACGCGATCGACGGCACAGCCGATGCCGAGAAGCGCATCGAGATCTTCCATGGCCCCACGAGCGAGGAAGACCGCGAGCGCATCAAGCGCGCCTTCAACACCCCGCCGTCCGAGCACCCGGTGCGCATCCTCGTCTGCACCGACGCCGCGCGCGAGGGCCTCAACCTGCAGGCGCACTGCAATCACCTCTTCCACTTCGATGTGCCGTGGAATCCGTCACGCCTTGAGCAGCGCAACGGCCGCATCGACCGCAAGCTGCAGCCGCAGCCGACTGTCTACTGCCACTACTTCTTCTTCAAGCAGCGCCCGACCGACCGCGTGCTCAAGGTGCTGATCGACAAGACGAAGCGCATCAACGAGCAGCTGGGCTCGGTCGGCACCGTGCTTTCGCCCAAGCTCGCGCGCCTCATCGAGACGGGCATCTCGGGCAGCCAGAGCGAGATCGAGGCCCTCGCGAAGGAACTCGAGGACGACAAGCCCGACCCCGCCGCACAGGCGGAAGTCGAAGCCGAACTCGAGTCGAGCCGCAAGCGCACCGCCGAACTCCAGAACGAGATCGACGCCCTCAAGCGCTATCTCAAGAAGTCGAAGGAGGTGCTCGGGCTCGACAACACCGCCCTGCGCAACGCCGTGAGCTGCTCGCTCGAGCTTCTGAAGCACTCGGGCCTCAAGGAGACCAAGCTCCCCTCCGGCGCCACAGCCTTCGAACTCCCGCCGCTCGAAGCTTCGCGCGGTGGCGCCGCCGACTGGTCGGACACCCTCGACACCCTGCGCGCCCCACCAAAGGACGGCGAGCGCGACTTCCACTGGCGCAGGTCCGCGCCCATCCGCCCGGTCGTGTTCGAGGCGCAGTCAACGCTCGATGAGTCGACCGTGCACCTCCACCTCGAGCACCGCGTGGTGCAGCGCCTGCTCGGGCGCTTCCTTGCGCAAGGTTTCGTGCACCACGACCTCTCCCGCACCTGCCTCGCAGCCAGCCGCGATGAGCACGCACGCGTCGTCCTGCTTGGACGCCTCGCGCTCTATGGCGGCGGCGCCGCCCGGCTCCACGAGGAAGTCATCGCCGTCAGCGCCCGCTGGCAAGACCCTGAAAAGCGGGCGAAGCTGTCGCCCGAAGGCGCAGAGGCCACGCGCGAAACCCTCGCGTGGCTCGAAGCGAACCTGAACAACGCCCTCGCCGACGCCACCCGCCACGCGTTGCCCGCAGCGATGCGCACGCGCCTCTACAAGGCGGTGCCGTCCGACATCGACGCACTGCGCACCGTGCTCGAGCAGCGCGCGACCGACGAGGCCCAAAAGGCCGTCGACGCGCTTCGAAAGCGTGGCGAAGCCGAGGCGAAGATCATGCGCGAGACGCTCGAGCGGACCCGCTCGCGCATCGTGAAGGAACTCGGCAAGGATGTCGCCTCGCAGGTGACCCTCTTCAACACCGACGAACTGCGCCAGCATGAGTCGAACCGCAGGTACTGGAAGTCGTGGCTCGACAATGTCGATGACGACCTCACCCGCGAGCCAGACCGCGTGCGTCGCTTCTACGAGGTGCGTTCGACGCGCATCGAGCCGCTCGGCATCGTCTACATGATGCCTAGCAACGACGCCGCGAAGGGAGGTCGCTGATGCCCTCGCGCCCCCACCGCTCGAATGAACCCTCGATCCGCGATCACCAGGAGTGGCTCGGCTACTTGCAGCCAAATGGCCTGGTCGTGTCGCCGCAGGTGCTGTTCGACCAGCAGGTCATCATCGATCGCTCGGCCCTCGCCGAACGTCAGCGCGACTTCTCCGCCAAGCTCGCCACGCCGCCGGGCGGTGAAAGCGAGCCGCGCTTCGGGCCGTTCCTCCAGCCGCAGGCCGACGGCACGCCCGACGGCTTCGCGATCCGCTTCCTCGACTGGGACGCAGCGCAGATCGACTGGAACACGCTCGAGCGACAGACGATCGACAGCTCGCTCACGGTCAGCATCCCCGAACTCGGCGCCACACTATCCCCAACGGCCGCGCTCCGCAGTCCGCCGAGTTCTAAGCCCGACACCCCGAAGTACCAACTCCTCGTCGAGGAAGTCGCACCCGACGCCAAGCTCGACGACCGCTACCAGGCTTCCCATCTCTGGGAAACCACCCGCTCGGCCAAGTTCGAGCGCCTGCTCACCGAGACCGGCGTCCCCCTCGGAATCCTGTCGAACGGCAAGCAGATCCGCCTGTTCTACGCCCCGCGCGGCGAAACCGCAGGTCACCTCACCTTCGACGCCACCCACATGACAGGCACCGCTGGTCGCCCGATCGTGGGTGGCCTCTACGAGCTTCTCAAGGCCTTTCGCCTCACGAACGCGCCCAGCAAGGCGCTGCTCACGGCACTCTGCGAGACAAGCCGCAAGTATCAATCGACCGTGTCGGCCGCGCTCGCCGAGCAAGTGCTCGAAGCGCTCTATGAACTCGTGCGCGGCTTCCAAGCCGCAAACGACGCCACCCACGGCGAACTGCTCCAGAAGCACCTCAAAGGCGACGACGACGCCAAGCAGGACATCTACCGCGGCCTCCTGCGCACGCTCATGCGCTCGGTGTTCCTGCTGTTCGCTGAAGATCGCGACCTCCTGCCCACGAGCGACCTCTACTACCGCAACTACTCGCTCCACGGCCTCTTCGAGCGCCTGCGCGAAGACGACGGCCGCCACCACGACACGATGGACAGCCGCTACGGCGCGTGGTCGCAGCTTCTGGCGCTGTTCCGGCTGATCTACGCGGGCTCAGCGCATCCAAGCCTCGCGCTGCCTGCGCGCCACGGCTATCTCTTCGACCCCGAGACGTTCCCGTTCCTCGAGGGCCGCACGCTAGCTACACCGAAGCCCCCGCTGGTGTCCGACGGCTGCGTCTACCGCGTGCTCGAGAAACTGCTCGTCCTGAAGGGCGAGCGGCTCTCGTACCGAACCCTCGATGTCGAGCAGATCGGCTCGGTCTACGAGACCATGATGGGCTTCCGCATGACGGTCGCCGCGGGCGCGTCGATCGCGCTCAAGCCCAAGAAAAAGGGTGGCGCACCGATCGGGCTCGATCTCGATGCGGTGCTTGCCGAGAAGCCTGCAGATCGCGCCAAGTTCATCGAGGCAGCGGCCGACATCGGCCTCACCGCGAACCACAAGAAGGCGCTGAAGGACGCAGACACCCACGACGCGGTCGTCGCAGCGCTCGACTCGCGCGTGGCGCATGCCGCAACGCCCCGCATCGTGCCCAAGGGGGCGATGCTCCTGCAGCCGTCTGACGAGCGCCGTCGCTCTGGCTCGCACTACACGCCACGATCGCTCACGCAGCCGATCGTCGCGAAGACACTCGAGCCGATCCTGGCTCGGCTTGGCCCTGATGCGCGGCCTGACCAAATCCTAGACCTTAAGATCTGCGATCCCGCCATGGGTTCCGGCGCGTTCCTCGTCGAAGTATGCCGCCAGCTCGGCAAGCGACTCGAAGACGCGTGGACTCGCCATGGCGCTGCGCCACGCGTGACCGCGCAGGACGACCTCACCACGCTGGCACGCCGTATGGCTGCGCAACGCTGCGTGTACGGCGTCGATCGCAACGACATGGCGGTCGACCTTGCAAAGCTGTCGCTCTGGCTTGCGACGCTTGCGAAGGATCACCCGTTTACCTTTCTGGACCACGCCCTGCGGCATGGAGATAGCCTCGTCGGGCTCGATCTCGCGCAGCTTGAGGCGTTCCACTGGGACGCGTCGCAGCCCAAGACCTTTGTGTCTGTTGAGATCGCAGGCAAGTTGCAAGACGCCATCCGCATCCGCGAGGAGATCCGCCGTGCCGATGACTCGCTCTTCCGCGAAGAGCAGTTGAAGAAGTTGCTTGAGCAGTCAGAACATGCGACCAATGCGCTAAAGGCCGCAGGCGACCTTGTGATCGCTGCGTTCTTTGGCGAAGAGAAGGATAAAGATCGCGAGGCGCTGCGCTTGCAACACGCGGCGATCGCGCAGGCGGCACTCAAGACGGGCGATCCCGCTGCGATCGTTCACGCAGCGCGAACGGCGCGCATCGTCATCGCGCGCAACGACCTGATCCCATTCCACTGGGGCATCGCGTTCCCCGAGGTATTCCTGCGGGCGAACGGTGGGTTTGATGCGTTCGTGGGGAATCCGCCGTTTGCGGGCAAGAACACGCTCGCAAGCGGCAACTGCGCTGGCTACCCGAATTGGCTGCAAGCGGTGCACACCGAATCGCATGGAAATGCCGACCTCGTCGCGCACTTCTTCCGCCGCGCGTTCAACCTGCTCCGCGCGCAGGGCGCGTTCGGCCTGATCGCTACAAACACCATCGCCCAGGGCGACACCCGCGGCAGTGGCTTGCGTTGGATCTGCACGCATGGCGGCGAAATCTTCGCGGCTACACGACGCCTGCGCTGGCCGGGCGAGGCGGCGGTGGTCGTGAGCGTGGTGCATGTGTTCCGCGGGAAGTGGGCAGGCCCGCGCGACCTCGATCGCCGATCGGCCGACACGATCACGGCGTTCCTCTTCCATGCAGGCGGCCACGATGATCCGTCACAACTGGCTGCGAATGCGGGCAAGAGTTTCCAGGGCAGCATCGTGCTCGGCATGGGCTTCACCTTTGACGACACCGACAAAAAGGGTGTCGCATCAAGCATCTCCGACATGCATCGATTGATCGCCGCCGATCCCTGCAACAAGGAAGTGATATTCCCATACATCGGCGGCGAGGAGATCAATACCAGTCCGACGCACGCGCATCATCGGTACGTCATCAATTTCGGTGAACGAAGCGAGGCAGAGTGTCGGAAGCAGTGGCTGGCGTTGATGAGGATTGTGGAAGCGAAGGTGAAGCCGGAGCGGCTTGCCCAGAACGACAAGGGTGCACGCGAGAAGTGGTGGCAGTTCATCCGAACGCGCCCTGAGTTGCACGCCGCCATCGCCGGGCTGGATCGGGTGTTGGTGGTGAACTGCGGCGCAAGCCCGCATTTGGCAATCGCTTATGCCCCCGCACGCCAAGTGTTCGCTAACACGCTTGTAGTTCTTCCCTTTGACACCACACATGTGCTCGCTTCTCTCCAATCCCGCCCGCACGAAACCTGGGCTCGCTTTTTTTCATCGTCGATGAAGGACGATCTGCGCTACACACCGTCGACCTGCTTCGAGACCTTTTCCTTCCCGCCAGACTTCAAGTCGAACGCCGCCCTCGAACGCGCCGGCCGTGATTACTACGACTTCCGTGCCGCGCTCATGGTGAAAAACGACGAAGGTCTCACCAAGACCTACAACCGCTTCCACGACCCAGAGAATCACGAGCCAGACATCGTGCGGCTACGCGCGCTCCACGCGGCGATGGACCGTGCGGTGCTCGACGCGTACGGCTGGGAAGACATCTCCACCGAGTGTGATTTCTTCCCCGACTATGTGGAGGAAGACGAGGATGGCAACGCGGTGCCGAAGTCGATTCGCTACCGCTGGCCCGACGAGGTGCGCGACGAGGTGCTCGCACGGCTGCTTGACCTGAACGCCAG
>CAIXEV010000134.1 GCA_903918555.1 uncultured bacterium
AGATAGGAGGCTGCAACCCGCCTCCTTGAAGTCGGAATCGCTAGTAATCGCGGATCAGCTACGCCGCGGTGAATATGTTCCTGAGCCTTGTACACACCGCCCGTCAAGTCATGGGAGCTGGCAGCGCCCGAAGTCGCCCAAATTCATGGGTGCCCACGGCGAGGCTGGTGACTGGGACTAAGTCGTAACAAGGTAGCCGTAGGGGAACCTGCGGCTGGATCACCTCCTTTCTAAGGGAATGTACTTAGACACGTCGCTCGGAGAAATCCGAGTCGTGAATCCGTCAAGACAACCTCGCTCCCGTTCGCGGGAATAGTCGCCTGGTGACAGGTGATCAAGGTATCCAACTGCTGCTTGATATAAACCAGCCAGCCCTATGCATTGCGTAGGGCTGGCTGCGTTTTTGAACACTCTGCCTTTGCCTCGTCCCTCGGGCCGCCGCTTGCGCAAGACCCGATGGGGTGTATCAGCGGGTGAAACTGGCGTGCCCCGGCGATTCCGCATCGACCGGCGCCGCAGTCGGCGCCATCATTGAGGTTCGCATGACTCGACATCCAACGATGACGCTCTCAATCGCGGACCCTGCCGTCGTGCGGGCGGTTCGAGATCCCCTGACGCGTTCCGTGTTCGAGTTGGTTCGGCGATTTTCCAGGGCTGCGACGCCGACCGAGATCGGAAAGATCGCCGGGATCAAGGCCGCAGAACTGCTGCGGGCGCTCGATCTCCTGGAGGAAGCGGGGGTTGTCGGGAAGAGGTCTGCCGCGGGCATCCGTCGCGAGCCAGCGTTCTATGCGTTGACCGAGGCGATCATCGTGACCTTCGAGTCGTCCGACAAGGCGCAGGCCGCGATGGTCGAGGAGCTCGACCGCGTGATGGTCGAGCATGCCCGCGCCAGGATCAAGGAGGCGCGCTATGTCCGCCCCGTTGGCGTGCCCGGCTTCCACTACCGATGCTATGTCCCGCTGCGGCTGACTGTTGAGGAGACCGCAGAGCTGAAGGAGATCATGCATCGGTTGCACCGCTTCACCGACAAGGTCTCGAGTCGGAAGCAGGTGTCCGATGATCTCGAGCCCCAGGATTGCAACTACCAGATGCAGGTCGATGTGGGGCCCGCCGCACCTGGGCTGCTTCCTCTTGCTTCGGTCGTTTTCGTCGCCTCGCGCGAAGCGCCGGCGGTCGGGAAACTCGTCGAGGAGCGGCGGCTGGATCGGCTCACCCCGCGCGAGAAGCAGGTTGCGGTCGCGCTTGCCCAGGGGCGGAGCAGGCCGGAAATCGCGGTCCAGCTTGGGTTGTCCGTCAACACCGTCGCGTCCGTTGGAAAGCGCGTGTACGCGAAGCTCGGCGTCTCGCGCCGCGCGGAACTTGCCGCCCGATTGCACACCTGAGGCGTCGGACCGCACCCGGTGTTCCCGGGCGCTTGTTGCCGCGGATCGAATGGGGTGTTCGCCTCCAATGGAATGGCTCCCCTTGCAATCACGGAAACACCGATGTATATGTCCGTGATCGGGCTCTGGATCGAGTCCCGCTGAACCATCTCTCGTCTCGGGGACGCCTCGCATGGGTCGCCTGGAAAACACGGAGAAACAGGTTTGGATTTCCGCAATGCGCGGAGATAGAGGAAGCACACGGAACGCGGGCCCTCGATCCACCCGCAGGGCGCCAATGGGCGCCGAAGGACTCTTGCGATGGCCGGTTCAGCGACCCTGCACTCGAGCGATGACCACAGCCGGACGAACGCCACGCCGGTGGCGTTGGAGCGGTTCAGCTACGACGACGCGATCGTCCGCAGCTTCATGATGGCGTCGGTGGGCTGGGGGATCGTCGGCATGCTCGTCGGCGTGATCGCGGCGCTGCAGCTCGCCGACCCGCGGTTCAACCTCGGCCTCGAGTGGCTGAGCTTCGGCCGCATCCGGCCGCTCCACACGAACGCGGTCATCTTCGCCTTCGCGGGCAACGCGATCTTCGCCGCCGTCTACTACTCGTCGCAGCGGCTGCTCAAGACGCGCATGTTCAGCGACCTTCTGTCGCGCGCGCATTTCTGGGGATGGCAGGCGATCATCGTCGCCGCGGCGATCACGCTTCCCCTCGGATTCACGCAGGGGAAGGAGTACGCCGAGCTCGAGTGGCCGATCGACATCGCGGTCGTCTGCGTCTGGGTCGTGTTCGCGGTCAACTTCCTCGGCACGATCGTGGTGCGCCGCGAGCGCCACCTCTATGTCGCGATCTGGTTCTACATCGCGACCGTGATCGCGATCGCGGTCCTCTACATCTTCAACAACCTCGTGATGCCGGCCGGCTGGCTGCGCTCGTACTCGATCTATGCGGGCGCCCAGGACGCGTTCATGCAGTGGTGGTACGGCCACAACGCCGTCGCGTTCTTCCTGACGACGCCGTTCCTCGGCCTGATGTACTACTTCCTGCCGAAGGCCGCGGAGAAGCCCGTCTTCTCGTACCGCCTCTCGATCGTGCACTTCTGGAGCCTGGTGTTCCTCTACATCTGGGCGGGCCCGCACCACCTTCACTACACGGCGCTGCCCGAGTGGGCGTCGACGCTCGGCATGCTCTTCAGCGTGATGCTGTGGATGCCCTCGTGGGGCGGCATGCTCAACGGCCTCCTCACGCTGCGCGGCGCGTGGAACCGCGTTGCGACCGACCCGGTGCTGAAGTTCTTCGTCGTCGGCATCACCTTCTACGGGATGTCGACCTTCGAGGGACCGCTGCTCTCGGTGAAGAGCGTGAACGCGCTCAGCCACTACACCGACTGGACCATCGCGCATGTGCACGGCGGCGCGCTCGGCTGGGTCGGCTTCATGTGCTTCGGCATGTTCTACTGGCTTGCGCCGCGGCTCTTCCAGGCCCCGATCGCGAGGCCTTCGTGGGTCGGCCTCCACTTCTGGACGGCGACCATCGGCATCCTGCTCTACATCGGCGCGATCTACTGGGCGGGACTGTCGCAGGGCCTCATGTGGCGCGCGTTCGACCAGGACGGCATGCTGCAGTACCCCGACTTCATCGAGACGGTGCATGTGCTGATCCCGTTCTACTGGATCCGCGTCGTCGGCGGCACGCTCTACCTCGCGGGCACCGTGCTGATGGCCGCGAACCTCGCGCTCACCTGGATGAACCGCCCCGCGCGCTACGACGAGCCGGTCTTCGAGGCGGCGCCGCTCTCGAAGGGATTCCGCGAGCCGCCGATTCCGGGCTCGGACCTTCCGCCGACCTATGTGCTCGAGATCGGCCGCAAGCTCGATGTGTTCGCGCAGCTGCGCTGGCACCGCAAGTACGAGGGCCTGCCGGTCATCTTCACGATCCTCGTGGCGATCGGCGTGGTCGTCGCGAGCCTCGGCGAGATCGTGCCGCTGTTCGCGCGCAAGTCCGACATCGCGCGCATCGCGGCCGTCGAGCCGTACACGCCGCTCGAGCTCGTCGGCCGCGACATCTACATCTCCGAGGGCTGCGCGAACTGCCACTCGCAGATGATCCGCCCCTTGCGCGCCGAGACCGAGCGCTACGGCGAGTACTCGAAGCCCGGCGAGTTCGTCTTCGACCATCCGTTCCTGTGGGGCTCGCGCCGCGTCGGCCCCGACCTCGCGCGCACGGGCCGCAAGATCCCGTCGCCGCTCTGGCACATCCGCCACCTCAACGCGCCGGTCGACACGAGCCCGGGCTCGATCATGCCGCCGTACCCGCATCTCCTCGGGAAGCCGCTCGACTTCGCGCAGGCGCACGCGTCGGTGGCGGCGATGCAGGCGCTCGGCGTTCCGTACAGCGACAAGGTCGTGGCCGAAGCCGAGGCGCTCGCGCGCGTTCAGGCGGACGCGATCGAGGCGCAGATCACGGCCGAGGCCGGCAAGCCCATGGGCATCGCCGACCGGAGGGTGGTGGCGCTCGTCGCCTATCTGATGCGGCTCGGCACCGACATCTACCGGCCGGCGCCGGAGGAGAGGTCGGCGGCGCCCACCGGCATCGCGACCAGCGCGAAGGCCGACCGCGCGGAAGCGGGGCAGGAGTGATGCGCGCCTTCCCCACGATGCTCGCCGAGCTCAGCTGGCCGGAGATCTCGCTGATCTTCTTCCTCGGGCTCTTCATCGCGATCGTCGTCCGGCTCGCGCTCTCGCGCTCGAGGCGCTGGCAGCAGGACGCGCGCATTCCGCTCGATGACAACACGCCCGTCGACGACCGGTCGCGGCGCGGAGATGCGAAGGACGGAGCAAACCGCCATGCATGACGGAAACACGACGGGACCGCGGGCGGCGAACGAGCCGCGCATCCTCGGCCACGACTGCGACGGCATCCGCGAGTACGACAACCCCATGCCGTTCTGGTGGGGCGCGATCTTCTGGGCGTCGATCATCCTCTCGGTGCCGTACTTCGCCTTCTACCACTTCGGCGGGGTCGGCGAGAGCGTCGTGGCGAGCTACGAGGGCGAGGTCGGCGCGTTCTACGAGATGCAGGCCGCGAAGCTCGGCGACCTCAAGCCCGACGACGGCACGATCCTGTCGCTCTCGCACGACGAGAAGAAGATGCTCGCGGGCCGCAACATGTTCAAGGCCAACTGCGGCGCGTGCCATGCGCCGGACGGCGGCGGCAAGACCGGGCCGAACCTCACCGACGACTCGTACATCAATGTGCGCGAGCCGAAGGACATCTTCAAGGTCGTGCGCGACGGCGTGGTGTCGAAGGGCATGCCCGAGTGGAAGAGGCGATTCAGCGAGCCGCAGCTCGTGCTGCTCGCCGCGTATGTCGCGAGCCTGCGCGGCACGACGCCGGCGTCGCCGCGCGAGCCGCAGGGCGAGAGGGTCGGGCCGTGGACGGAGGTCGCCGGAGCGGTGGCGGATGGTCCGGGCGGAATCGAACGCGCATCGCGCGGGGAGTGAACCGTGGAGCTTCCCGTTCTCAACAACACCCCGGGGTCCAGCGTGGCGCAGGACCCGTTCCTCAAGCCGGAAGGGCGCGTGCTCGCGACCCTCGAGGAGGACGGCCGTCGCCGCTGGGTGCGGCCGAAGCCGAGCGACGGGCCGTGGTGGAGGCGGCGGTTCGTCGCCGCATGGGCGCTGATCGCGATCTACACCTTTCTTCCGTGGGTGAGGATCGACGGGATGCCCGCGGTGCTCCTCGACCTCGTCGAGCGGCGATTCGTCTTCTTCGGCTCGGTGTTTCGCCCGAACGAGACGCTGCTGTTCGGACTGCTGTCGCTCTCGGCGTTCGTCGGCATCTTCCTGCTCACCGCGGTCTACGGCCGCGTGTGGTGCGGCTGGGCGTGTCCGCAGACGGTGTATCTCGAGTTCGTCTATCGGCCGCTCGAGCGGCTGTTTCTCGGCCGCGCGGCGACCGACGCGAAGGCGACCGTCGCGGCGTGGCGGCGCGTCGCGATGTACGCGGCGTTCGTCGTGGTGTCGGCGCATCTTGCCAACACGCTCCTCGCGTGGTTCGTGGGCGCGGACCGGCTGACCGCGTGGATCTTCACGAGCTCGCCCGTCGCGCACCCTGTCGCGTTCGCGGTGTTCGCGGCGGTGACGCTGCTCATGCTGTTCGACTTCGCGTTCTTCCGCGAGCAGCTCTGCTCGCTCGTGTGCCCGTACGGCCGGTTCCAGTCGGCGCTGCTTGACAGGGATTCGCTGATCGTCGGGTACGACCGTCGGCGCGGCGAACCGCGTGGCAAGCAGGGAGGCAAGGCCGCGAAGCCGCGCGGATGCAGCGGCAAATGCGGCTGCGACGGGAAGGGCGGCTGCGGCAGCGGCGGCGCGTGCGACGGGAAGGACCACGCCGCTAGGGCGATCGCGCTTGCCGAGCCTGGTGCGCGCGGCGACTGCATCGACTGCCGGAAGTGCGTGACGACCTGCCCCGCGGGGATCGACATCCGCGACGGGCTGCAGCTCGAGTGCATCCAGTGCACGCAGTGCGTCGACGCATGCGACGGCGTGATGGAGAAGCTCGGCCGGCCGCGCGGGCTGATCCGCTACTCGTCGCAGCGCGAGATCGATGGCTCCACGCGCGCGGGGCCCCGCATGCGGCTCGTCGTGTATCCGACGCTGCTCGTGGTGCTCGTCGCCGGCGTGCTCGCGCTTGCGCTCAACCGCGCCTCTGCGTTCGTCGCCGTGCTTCGCACGCAGGGCATTCCGTACTCGGTGCATGCCAAGGCGACGGCGGACGAGCGCGTCGAGAGCATCGTGCGCCTGCGCGTCGACAACCGCACGCGCACCGAGCGCACCTATAGGGTCGAGGGCGGCGAAGGCGTCGAGCTTGTGCGCGCCGAGCGCATCGCGGTCGCGGGCGACTCGAGCTCGGAGGTCGATGTCGTGGTGCGCAGTGCGCCCGATGCGTTCGTGCGCGGGCGCCGCGGCGTGACGCTGCGCGTGCGCGAGGAGCCGTCGGGCGAAGGCGCGTTCGACGGTCGCGTCGAGACGGCGGTGCTCGGTCCGCTGACGATCCAGCCGATCGCAGGAGGTAGTTCATGAGCGGTGTCCGGATCCCTGTCCGTGTCGGCGCGTGGATGGCGGCGAACCGCTGGATGCTTGTTCCGATCGCGCTCCTCGGGTTCACCGTGACCGTGGCGACCGTGACCGTCATGAGCGCCGTGGTGGGGCATCCGCTCGGCGCGGAGCCGGCGTACGACCGCAAGGCCGCGAACTTCGACGCCGAACGCGCGCAGCGCCTCGAGAACGAGCGGCTTCGCTGGGTGGTGACGCCCGAGGTGTCGTCGCATGGCGCGCGGCGTTCGGTGGCGATCCGCGTCGAGGACAAGCACGCGGCGCGCATCGACGCGACGCGCGTGACGGTCGAGTGCATTCCGGTCGTCGACGCTGGCGCGCGCGTCGAGGTCGAGCTTGCGCGAAGCGGCCCGGGCGAGTTCAGCGGCGGCTTCGAGTCGGCGGTGGGCGGGCAGTGGGAGTTCCGCGTTGCGGTCGAGGACGACGGCGTCCGCTACACCGACGCGTTCCGGCGGTTCCTGTCGCCTCTGGGCGGCGGAGGCGGGCATGGCTGACTTGACCCACGCGGACCCGACGGTGCTCGCGCTTGCCGGCACCGTGCTTGCGACGAGCCTGCTCGGCAGCGCGCATTGCGCGGGGATGTGCGGAGGGCTTGCGCTCGTCGCGAGCGGCCCCGGCGACGCGCACGCGAGGATGCGGCAGCTTGGCTATCACGGCGGCCGGCTTGTGTCGTACGCGCTCGTCGGCGTGGTCGCGGGAGTCGTCGGAGGGGTGGTCGACGACGCGGGCGTGCTCGTCGGCGTGCAGCGCGTCGCTGCGATCGCCGCCGGCTCGCTGATCGCATGCTTCGGCGCGATCGCCATCGCGCGCGCGTTCGGTGCGCGGATTCCGGGCGCGGGCGTGCCGCGCGCGCTCGTCTCGCTTGCGCAGCGCGTGCACGCGCGCACGCTGCGGCTGCCGCCTGCGTGGCGCGGCGTGCCGCTCGGGCTCGCGACGCCGCTTCTTCCGTGCGGATGGCTCTACGCGTTCGCGGCGATCGCGGCTGCGAGCGCGACGCCGCTCATGGGCGCGCTGGTGATGGCGGCGTTCTGGCTTGGCACGGTGCCTGCGCTCGTCCTCGCGGCGAGCGGGGCGCGGTTCCTGTTCGCGCGGCTCGGTCGCGCGGCGCCTGTCATCGCGGGGATCGCGATGGTCGCGGTGGGCCTGCACGCGGCCGTCGCGCGCGGCGGGCTTGCGGAGGTCGCGATGTCCGAGGTGCGCGCGGTGCGTGCGTCGGATCGGGCGCCCGCCAACCACGCGCTCATCGAGCAGGTGGAGTCGGCCGCCGTCGATGTGCCGCCGTGCTGCAGCGGAAAGAGTGCGACCTGCGATGAGTGACGCGAGTCCCGTGGCATCCGGCGCGAACTGCGCGCACTGCACGCTTCCCGTGCCGCGTGCGGAGCTGCGCGACGACGGGCCGCTCCAGTTCTGCTGCGGCGGCTGCCGTGCGGTCTACGGTGCGCTGCATGAATGCGGCCTCGAGCGCTACTACGAACTGCGCGCACGGAGCGCGCCCGCGGCGGAGGGCGTCGAGCCCGCGCGCGTGACGGGGCGCGGGTTCGAGTCGCTCGACGACGCGTCCTTCCTCGCGCGCCACGCGCGGGCGGTCGGCGAAGGCGCGACCGGCATCGAGCTGCGCATCGACGGCATCCGCTGCGGCGCGTGCGTGTGGCTGCTCGAGGCGATGCCGCGCATCGTGCGCGGCGTGCACGAGGTGCGCATCGACAGCGCGCGCGGCCTTGCGCGGATCCGCTGGAATCCAGCCGAGCGCACGCTCTCCGACATCGCGCGGCGCTTCGATTCGCTTGGCTACCAGCTCGTGCCGTTCGCCGATCCTGCGGCGGTCGCGCGCGAGCGTGCGGCGAACCGCGCGTGGATCGTGCGCATCGGCGTCGCGGGCGCGATCGCGACCAACGCCATGGCGATCGCGTTCGCGCTCTACGGCGGGATCCTCGCGGAGATCGAGCCCGCCTACCGGCTCTTCTTCCAGTGGTGCACGGTCGCGCTCGCGGTCGTCTCGCTCGCGTGGCCTGGCCGCGTCTTCCTGACGAACGCCGTCGCGGCCGTGCGTGCGCGCACGCCGCACATGGATCTGCCGGTCGCCTTCGGACTCGTCGCGGCCGTCGCCGCCGGGGTCGTCGCGACCGTCCGGGGCACGGGCTCCATCTACTGCGAGAGCGCCGCGATGCTGGTGTTCCTGCTGCTTGTCGGACGATTCGTCCAGTACGGCCGGCAGCGCAAGGCGCGCGAGCAGGTCGAGCTGCTGCTTGCGATCGTTCCGTCGGTCGCGCGGCGCGTGACGCGCGACGCGTCGGGCGTGGACAGGGTGGTCGAGGTGCCTGTCGACGCGCTCTCGCCGGGCGACCGCGTCGAGGTCACCGCGGGCGACGCGTGCCCCGCCGACGGCCGCTTGCTCGGCGCCGACGCGCATGTCGATCTCTCGCATCTCACGGGCGAATCGGCGCCGCAGCGCGTGCCTGCGGGCGGCGTGGTGTACGCCGGTTCGCGCGTCCTCGGCGCGCCCGCGCGCGTCGAGGTGCTGGTCGCGGGCGCGGAGACGCGCGCGGCGCGGCTGCTCGAGCTCGTGCGCGACGCGAGCGAGCGGCGCGCGCCGGTCGTCGAGCTCGCGAACCGCATCGCAGGCTGGTTCCTGCTCGTCGTCGTCGCCTGCGCCGCGGTCACCGTCGCGTGGTGGTGGCCGCGCGCCGGCGTCGAGGACGCGGTCGCGCGCGCGGTCGCGCTGCTCGTCGTCACCTGTCCGTGCGCACTTGGCCTCGCGACGCCGCTTGCGGTCGTCGCGGGCATCGGCAAGGGCGCGCGGCGCGGCGTGCTCGTGAAGGGCGGCGATGTGCTCGAGCGCGCGGCGCGCGTCGGCACGCTCGTCCTCGACAAGACCGGCACGATCACCGAAGGCCGCACCGAGGTCGTCCTGTGGCGCGGCGATCCCGCTGCGCTTGGATTCGCGGCCGCGCTCGAGTCGCGCAGCGCGCATCCGTCTGCGCGCGCGATCGCCGAGGCGTTCGGCGAGTCGGCGGGAGCCCTCGTCGCCACCGATGTGCGCGAGCTTCCGGGGCTCGGCATCGAGGGGCGCGTCGGGTCGCGGCTCGTGCGCGTGGGCAGCGCGCGCTTCATGGAGTCGATATCGGCCGCGATGCCCGACGAATTCCGCGACGAGGCGCGCGAGCAGGCGGGCTGCGGACTCGCGCCCGTCTTCGTGGCGGTGCAGGGCCGCGTCGAGGCGATGGTCGCGATCGGCGACGCGATCCGACGCGATGCGCGCGACACGGTCGCGCGGCTCAAGCGCGCCGGGTGGCGCGTGATGATCGCATCGGGCGACGACGCGGTCGTCGTCAGCGGCGTGGCGAAGGCGCTCGGCGTCGACGCGCGCGACGCGCTCGGCGCGCTCTCGCCAGAGGCGAAGCTCGAGCTCGTGCGGCGCACGGACCTCGCGCGGCCGGTCGTGATGGTGGGCGACGGCGTCAACGACCTCGCCGCGCTTGCGGCCGCCGATGTCGGCGTCGCCGTGCGCAACGGCGCCCAGGCGTCGCACCATGTCGCCGATGTCTGCCTCGCGGCGCGCGGCATTCGTCCGCTCGAGCGGTTCCTCGCGGGCTCCCGCAGCACGATGCGCGCGATCGAGGCGAATCTGCTGATCTCGGTTGCGTACAACATCCTCGGAGGCGCGCTTGCGTTCGCGGGCCTCGTCAATCCGCTCGTCGCCGCGGTGCTCATGCCGCTCAGCGGGCTCACCGTCCTCGTCGTCGCCCTGCGGATGCCGAAGTTCGACATCCCCGCGACCGAGGACGCCGCATGTCCACAGGTGGTTCCGGAAGGAGGCCGTTGATGGAACTGGTGTTCGTCGCGCTCCCCGTGGCGCTCGTGATCGGCGGCGCAGCGCTCGCGGCCTTCATCTGGGCCGCGCGGGACGATCAATTCGAGGACCTCGACACGCCGCCCACGCGCGCGCTGTTCGAGGATCTCCCCGCCGGGGGCGACGCCGGGCTCGGGTCGAAGGGCGACGCCACCCCGCGCACCGGCGTATCCGCAACCGCCAACGAGCGCGGCTCGGCTTGACTTCGCGCTGCTTCGCCCGTCTTCGCCCGTCTTCGCTCGACTTCGCCGGATTCGACGGTAGTCTGTAGGCATGACTTCCCGGCGCGACATCAGGATCCGTGCCGCCTTCGGCGCCCTCGGCGCCCGCGCGCTCGTGGCGATGGCGGCTCTTCCGATCGCGGCGGCGCCCGCGCTCGCGCAGTCGATCCTCTTCACCGATGTGAGCTCGGCCGCCGGCCTCACCACCTTCACGCACTCGCCGAACTCGCTGATGGTGCCGAGCGTCAACGAGTGGATCATGGGCGGGATCGGCGTCGGCGACTTCAACGGCGACGGCTGGCCCGACTTCTTCGTGCCGCGCGGCGGCGCCGGCGCGGACCGGCTCTACATCAACCTCACGAACGGCACCTTCTCGAGCGTGGCCGTCGCGTGGGGCGTGAGCGTGGCGCATGCGGGCAACGGCGTCGCGTGCGCCGACTTCGATCGCGACGGCGACACCGACATCTTCGTGTCGAGCTACGGCACGGGCAACGACAACCTCGGGCAGATCGGCAAGCACCGTCTCTACCGCAACCAGGGGTCGAGCTTCGTCGAGGTCGCTGCGTCCGTGGGGTTGAACACCTCCGCCACGACGGGTTCGGTCGCGAATGGCGTCGCGTGGGGCGACATCGATCTCGACGGCGACCTCGACCTCGCGATGGCGGGCTGGTCGTCGACGCACTTCGGCAACAAGCTCTTCCGCAACGACGGCGCGACCTTCGCGGATGTCACGCCCGCGTTCCTCGCCAGCACGCTCACCTGGGGCTTCCAGCCGGCGCTCGTCGACATGACGGGCGATGGTTTCCCAGAGCTTCTCATCGCCGCCGACTTCGAGACGGGCCGCGCGTTCCGGAACCTCGCCGACGGTCAGTTCGCGCTTGCGACGGCCGCGATGGGCCTCGGCCTCGACGACAACGGCATGGGCCACGCGATCGGCGACTTCGACCGCAACGGGTTTCCCGACTACTACGTGACGAGCATCCACATGGATGTGCCGAATGCGGGGATGTACAACGGCAACACGCTGTACATGAACGCGGGCGCCGGCCCGTTCGTCGAGGTCGCGGCCGCGCGCGGGTGCGATGACGGCGGCTGGGGCTGGGGAACCGCGGCGGTCGACCTCGACCACGACGGATGGGAGGACCTCGTCGAGGTGAACGGCCGCAACGCGAGCGAGTGGGCCAACGAGCAGGAGTACATCTACCGAAATCTCGGCAACGGGAGCTTCTCGCGAATCGGCGCGGCCTCGGGCATCGCGCTCGCGGCCGATGCGCGCGCGGTCTCGACGCTCGACTACGACCGCGACGGCGACATGGACCTGCTCGTGCTCGTCAACTACGGCGCGATCAAGCTCTACCGCAACGACTCGACGATGGCAGGGCGGTGGCTGCAGGTGAAGCTCAACGCGGCCGCGAGCACGCGCTGCGCCCCGCACGGCCTCGGCGCGGTCGTCGAGTGCACGGCGGGGTCGGTCGTCCAGAAGCGCTGGATGCACGGCGGCACGGGATACAACTCGAACAACGAGTATCTCGCGCACTTCGGCATCCCGACCGCGAAGGGAAGCGTCACGGTCAAGATCGACTGGCCCAGCGGTCAGACGACCGTGCTGGCGGGCGTGACGGCGAACCAGCGGCTCGAGGTCGCGGCGCCCGCGCGTTCGGACATCAACGCAAGCGGCGGCGTGGGTGCGCCGGATCTCGCGGCGCTGCTCTCGGCGTGGGACCTGGCCGACCGCACGCGGCGCAGCATGCGCGCGGCGGATCTCAACAACGACGGACAGGTCGGCGCGGCCGACCTTGCGGTGCTGCTCTCAGACTGGACCGGTTGAGCGCGGCGCGAGCGGATCGCGCGGCGCCGCTCAGTCGGTGTAGCCGTTCCACCAACCCGAGTTGCTGTACGAGCCGTAGGCGCCGCCGGTGCCCCAGCCACCGACGCCGAAGCCCTGACGGATGCCGGTCGGGCCGCCATCGCCGCCCGGGCCGTACCAGCCAGCGCCGCCGCCACCGGTGCCGATGGGAGCGCCGGACATCTGGTTGTAGGGGTTCATCGACTGGAGATTGTTGTTCGGGCGTGGCGCGCCGTAGGTCGGCGGGGCGTAGCCGGTGGGGGCCGGCGCCGCGGTGCCGTGGTAGTGCACGTGGTAGTGGGTGTCGCCGCCGCCGATCTGGGACGGCGACTGCGGCATCATCTCGCCGCCCGGGTTGTTGTAGCCCGCGCCTGCCGGCATCCCGCCCTGCGCGGGAGTCTGCGGACGGCCGCGGAACGACGAATCCTGGTCGCCGCCGAGGTTGTCCGGCCTGCCCTTGATCGAGGTATCGGAGTCCTGCGGGCTTCGCACCATTCCCGGCGCAGCGGGGCGCGCAGGAGCGGTCGAGGCGCAGGCGGCGAGCCCGCCGACGAGGGCGAGCAGCGAGACAACGGCGATCGGGCGGGTCGAGCGGGAGGACGACTTCATTGGGGTCGGATCGGCGCGGCGGGGGGTTCGGGATGAAAGAAACGGCTGCGAACGCGCGCCTCATGCAGTCACCGCGCCCCGTCCGTACCATCCGCGAAGCGCCCGATGGAGACTCCCTTGACCACTGCCATGCCCACCGCGTTCCCGATTCAAGACGCCGGCACCCCGATGGGGACGCCCGCGATCGACAACCTCGCCATCAACACGATCCGCACGCTGTCGATCGACGCCGTGCAGGCGGCGGACTCCGGCCACCCCGGCGCGCCGATGGGCCTCGCGCCCGTCGCGTATGCGCTCTGGCAGGACGCGCTGCGCTACGACCCCGCGCACCCGAACTGGGCGAACCGCGACCGCTTCGTGCTGTCGAACGGCCATGCGTCGATGCTGCTCTATTCGCTCCTGCATCTCGCGGGCGTCGAGCGGCTCGACCACCATGGTCACCCGATGGGCGAACTCTCGGTCCCGCTCGATGAAATCAAGCGATTCCGCCAGCTTGGCTCGGTGTGCCCGGGTCACCCCGAGAGCCATCTCACGACCGGTGTCGAGACGACGACCGGGCCGCTCGGCCAGGGCCTCGCGACGAGCGTCGGCATGGCGATCGCGTCGCAGTGGCAGGGTGCCCGCTACAACCGCCCGGGCTACACGCTCTTCGACTACCGCGTGTGGTCGATCTGCGGCGACGGCTGCCTGATGGAGGGCATCTCCGCCGAGGCCGCGTCGCTCGCGGGGCACCTTGGCCTCGCGAACCTCTGCTGGATCTACGACTCGAACCGCATCACGATCGAGGGCAAGACCGACCTCGCGTACTCCGACGATGTCGCCGCGCGCTTCGCCGGCTACGGCTGGAATGTGCTGCGCGTCGGCGACGCGAACGACATCGCGCAGCTTGCGCGCGCCTACGAGACCGCGCGCCGCAGCGCCGATCGCCCGACGATGATCATCGTCGACAGCCACATCGGCTACGGCTCGCCGAAGAAGCAGGACACCGCGAGCGCGCACGGCGAGCCGCTTGGCGAAGAGGAGATCAAGGTCACGAAGCGCAACTACGGCTGGCCAGAGGACGCGAAGTTCGTGGTGCCGGACGGCGTGCGCGAGCGCTTCGCCGAGAAGCTCGGCCGCCGCGGCGCCGCTGCGAGCGCCGAGTGGAACGAGCGCTTCGAGGCGTACGCGAAGGCGTATCCGTGGCTCGCGGATGAAGTGCGCACGATGCTTGCGAAGGGCCTGCCCGAAGGCTGGGACAAGGACTTGAAGCCGGCGGCCGCCGACGCGAAGGGCAACGCCACCCGCAACACATCGGGCGCCGCGCTCAACGCGATTGCGAAGAATGTGCCGTGGATGATCGGCGGTTCGGCGGATCTCGCGCCGAGCACGAAGACGCTCCTCACCTTCGAGGGCGCGGGCAGCTTCCAGAAGGCGAACCGCCTCGGCCGCAACCTCCACTTCGGCATCCGCGAGCATGCGATGGCCGCGGTGTGCAACGGCCTCGCGCTGTCGGGCCTGCGGCCGTACGGCGCGGGCTTCCTGATCTTCAGCGACTACGCGCGCGGATCGATTCGACTGAGCTCGATCATGGAGCTGCCGGTCCTCCACATCTTCACGCACGACTCGATCTATGTCGGCGAGGACGGCCCGACGCATCAGCCGATCGAGCAGCTCGTCGGCCTGCGGTCGATCCCGGGCATGCATGTCTTCCGCCCGTGCGACGCGAATGAAGTCAACGCGTGCTGGCGCGCCGCGATGCGCCTCACGCGGCATCCCGCGGTGCTTGCGCTCACGCGTCAGAACCTGCCGACGCTCGACCGCTCGGTGTGCGGAAGCGCCGATGGCTGCGAGCGCGGCGCGTATGTGCTGATCGACGCGGAGGGCGGGCTGCCCGATGTGATCCTGATCGGCTCGGGCAGCGAGGTGCATCTCTGCCTCGGCGCGAGGGAGATCCTCGCGAAGGAAGGCGTGCGCGCGCGGGTCGTGTCGGTGCCGTGCACGGCGCTCTTCGACGCGCAGGACGAGGCGTACCGCGCGAGCGTGCTGCCGAGCGCGGTGCGCGCGCGCGTGACCTGCGAGGCGGCGAGCACGATCGGCTGGGACCGCTACGCGGGCCTCGACGGCGAGTGCGTCGGCATGACGAGTTTCGGCGCGAGCGCGCCTGCGAAGGATGTCGCGAAGCACTTCGGCTTCACGCCCGAGCGCGTGGCCGATGCGGCGCGCGCCACGCTTGCGC
>CAIXEV010000135.1 GCA_903918555.1 uncultured bacterium
GAGTGACCCCAGAGGGATTCGAACCCTCGTTACCTCCGTGAAAGGGAGGTGTCCTAGACCAGGCTAGACGATGGGGCCAGCTGGAACCGAACCAAGATCCGGTCTAGGGGAAGGCGAAGATGATAGCGGCTCCCCCGCGCCTGTCGAGTTCGCTTCCCGATACGCTCATTGCCATGTCTGCGCGCGTCTCCGGCCCCGACGAAACCCTCAAGGCAGCCGAGCCGCCGCTCGTCTTCTGCCCGCTTGGCTTCGAGCGCCGCGCGTTCCTGCGCTTCGGCAAATTGCCCGTGGTCACGACTGGCCCAGGCCCGGATGCCGTGCGTCGTGCGTTCGCCGCACGCGATTCGTGGCCCGTGCGACACCCCCGCTTCGTCGTGCTGCTTGGACTCGCGGGCGCCCTCGACGCCCGCCTCGCGCCGGGCACCGACCACGCGGCCGCCGAGGTCGTCGGGCCAGACCCGTCGGCGCCGCTCCGCTCGGGGCTTGTCGCGGGCGCCACCGCGCGCATCGTCGAGGCGACCGCGGTCGTCACGACGCCCGCAGACAAGTCGCGCCTCGCCGCCGCCACCCGCGCGCAGCTCGTCGACATGGAGTCGCACGCCTTCGCCTCGTGCGCCGAGGCGGCGGGCCTCTCGTGGGGAATCGTGCGCGGCGTGAGCGACGGCGCCGACGAAACGCTGCCCGCCGAACTTGCGCATTTCGTCGACGCGCGCGGCGAGACCAGCGCACTCCGCGTGCTCGCGGCCATCGCGCGCCGACCATCGCTCGTCCCCGCGCTCATGCGCATCGGCCGCGCGTCGCGCGTGGCGCTGCGCAACGCGTCGTTCACGGTCGACGCCCTCGGCGCGCGCGCGCCGCTCGAGCTCTGCGACGCGGCGCACCCGCTCGTCCTCTACGGCGGCTCCTTCGACCCGCCGCACGCCCGCCACGCGACGATGCTCGCCGACGCGATGCGCGCGCTCCGCTCGCCGTGCGGAATCGTCATGCCAGCGCGCGTCAACCCACTGAAGAACGACGCCCCCCCCAGCGCCGGCGACGCGCGCCTTGCGATGTGCCGCGCCGCGTTCGGCGCGATCGGCGCCGAAGCCGGCGGCGAGATCCGCCTCTCGCGCCTCGAGCTCGACCGCGAGGGCCCGAGCTACACCGTCGACACCGTGACGGCGCTCTGCGGGCGAACGCCCTCGCTCCGCGGCGCGATCCGATTTCTCGTCGGGAGCGACGCCATCCGCGGCATCGAGCGCTGGCACCGCTGGCGCGAACTCCTCGAACTCGCGCGGCCGGCGATCGTCGTCCGCCCGCCCGACACCCACGCGGCGGTCGCGGGATTCCTCGCCGATTTCGCGCGCTCGAGCGGATTCGCGGACGCTCCGTCGTGGCTTCTCGACCTTGCGCCGGTCGAGCTCGCCTCGACCGATCTGCGCACGCGAATCGCGCACGGCGAGCGCCCAAGCGGCATTTCCGACGCGGTTTGGCGCGAAATCGCCGCGCGCGGGCTCTATGGCTTCGGCGGCGCGCGCTGAGTGATCTACACTGTCCGATCCATGACCGCGAAGAAGCCCGACATCGCCCGCGTCAGTTTCGTCAGCCTCGGCTGCCCGAAGAACCTCGTCGACAGTGAGAAGATGCTCGGCGTGCTCAAGCAGTCCGGCTTCGAGCTGGTGAACGAGGACCAGCGCCCGGATGCGATCGTGGTCAACACCTGCGGCTTCCTCGAGGCGTCGAAGGACGAGTCGCTCGAGGTGATCCACGACGCGATCCGCCGCAAGGAGAAGGGCGAGATCAAGCGCGTCGTCGTCGCGGGCTGCCTCGTGCAGCGCCACCGCGCGAAGCTCCTCGAGTGGGCGCCCGGCATCGACGCGATGGTCGGCGTGTTCGACCGCGACCACATCGTTGACGCGGTCGCGGGTGAAAAAGCCTCGGATCTCGCTGAGAAAGCGCCAAAGTATTGGATCGCCGGCAACGCGCTGCAAGCAGCATCCGAACGCGGAATGAAGACCGTCGGCCTCACGGTCAACGGCGCCGACGGCAAGGGCATCGGGTACTTCGAGGGCGACGAGAACCGCGTGCGCCTGACGCCGCGCCACTGGGCGTACCTGCGCATCTCCGAAGGCTGCAACCAGCGC
>CAIXEV010000136.1 GCA_903918555.1 uncultured bacterium
CAGTTGCTCGGCCATGTGAACCGCCACAGCACGACCAGCGGCTTCTCGCGCGACCCCGCGGGTGGCAGCGTCAAAATCCTACCGCCCGAGCTCGTGATCCAGGACGAGTTGCACCTGATCTCGGGCCCGCTCGGCACGGTTGCAGGGATCTACGAGGGCGCGATCGATGCGCTCGCCTCGCGGGAGATCGACGGCAAGATGGTGCGGCCGAAGATCGTGGCGAGTACGGCCACGGTGCGCCGCGCGCAGTCGCAGATCAAGGCGCTGTTCGATCGACACGATGTCGTCGTGTTCCCGCCGCCCGGGCCCGACCGACGGGACTCGTTCTTCGCGCGCACGACTCCAGAGGCGCAGACCCCTGGCCGGCTGTATGTGGGGGTGGCCGCGCAAGGCCGCAGCCTCAAGGTCGTCTACCTGCGCGCACTGGTCGCGCTCATGGGTGGGGCGCAGGCGCTGTACGCGAATGGCAAGGCCGATCCGGGCAATCCCGTCGACCCGTACATGACGCTGATCGGCTACTTCAACAGCCTTCGCGAACTTGGCGGAAGCCGGCGTATTGCTGAGGACGAAGTGTCGCTCAAGCTGAAGAACCGGCCTCGTCGTCGCATCGAGCCGGCGGAGGCGATGTTCGAGGTCCGCAAGATCCAGCAGGACATGCTCGAGCTGACCTCGCGAGTCGGGACGGATGATGTCGCGTACGCGAAGGATCGCCTCGGCAAGCCCTTCAGCGAGACCGACAATCGCGTCGACCTCGCGCTTGCGACCAACATGATCTCGGTTGGCCTCGACATCACCCGGCTCGGCCTCATGGTCATGCTCGGGCAGCCGAAGACGAGCTCGGAGTACATCCAGGCGAGCAGCCGCGTGGGGCGCGACAAGGCGAAGCCAGGCCTCGTGGTCGTGCTCCTCAACATCCACAAGCCGCGCGACCGCTCGCATTACGAGCGGTTCGAGAGCTTCCATGCGTCGTTCTATCGCTCTGTCGAGGCGACGAGCGTGACGCCGGGTGCGCCGCGGGCACTTGACCGCGCGTTGGCGCCGGCGCTGGTCGGCCTTGTGCGGCAGTCCGAGGATGCGTTCAATCCGTCGGGGGCTGCTGGCAAGGTGCTGACCAGCACGACGAACCTTGACCGATACGCAGAGATGCTGGCGCAGCGCGCCAAGTCGTCTGCTGCACCCGGCGAGGAACAGGCGCTGCATGACCAGGTGCTGGCGCGGGCAAAGCGGCTCCTCGACTGGTGGCGGGGCGCGGCCCAGGCTGCGCGCGATAAGGGGATTCAGTTCCAGTACGACAACAGCAAGGACGGCGGCGATCGGCTGCTGCGCGAGGTTCTTGATCCCGACCTCGCAGCGCTGCCGCTTGAGCGCCGCGCCTTCCGCGCGGGTCGCTCGATGCACGATGTCGAGCCACCCGTTGACCTGTATCTCCACGAGCTCGAAAGCTGACCGAGGCTCCCATGAAGAACCAAGTTCGACAGACACAGATGGTGATGAGCTACGGCCCCGGGTCGATGATCGACCTCCCCGATACCTCCGTGATGATCGCGGGGCTTGATCACTGGTACTACGACCCGCGCGAGCGGCAGGCTGCGATCATTCAGGAGCCGAGGCTTCTCGCGCGGCTTGGGCTGCGGTTTGGGAATCGCGAGCTCGAGCTGCGGCGCCCGCCACGCGGCAGCGAGGATCAGCAGGATTTCGACAACTCGGTGCGCGCGTGGAGATTCCCGCAGTGGTATCTCGCGGCGACCGATCGGCGGACTTCCGAAGGATTCATCGAGCGAAGGCTCGTGCATCGGCACGAACTCACCAACGGAAAGTTCTACCTCGAGAACAAGCAAGTCCCGCTGATTCCGATCCGCTTCGTGCGAGCATGCCCGCGAGGCCACATCGACGACATCTCGTGGGCGATTCTGGTCCACGGCGGCGAGACCGAATGCCGAAGACCAAAGTGGATGGTTGAGCGAGGCAACGCCGGCGATCTCGACGAAGTCGTGGTGCGCTGCGAATGCGGACAGCAGATCCGCATGAGCGAGGTGGCCGATCGACGGCGAAACGCGCTTGGAATGTGCGATGGCGCACGACCCTGGCTCGGCCCGAGGGCCCGCGAGAAGTGCGGTGCGCCGAGCCAGCTTCTGATCCGAAGCGCGAGCAACGCCTACTTCGCCGAGCGCCAGACGGTCATCTCGATTCCCGCGAGTTCGGGCGGCAAGGACGAGCGGGTGAAGCAGGTACTGATCAAGCTCGATGAGCTGGCAGCTGATCGCGCCGATCTTCGGGTTGGCCGAAAGTTCGAGCCGCTGAAGTCGACTTTGGAAGGAATGTCTGACGCCGAGATCTGGGAGGCATACGACCGAATCAAGTCTGGTGTGGCTGCCCCCGCCCGCTCGGTGAAGGAAGAGGAGTTCGAGGCGCTGATCAGCGCTCCGGATGAACTTGGCTCGGATGTTCCGGAGGGTGACTTCTACGCGCGTGTGCTTCCGAAGGCCAACTGGGATGCCCCATGGATGAAGGACGTGAAGCGGGTCGTGCTTGTGCACCGACTTCGCTCGGTGACTGCGCTGCTCGGATTCACCCGCTTCGAATCGAGTTCGGCCGACATCAACGGCGAACTCGACGCCGAAGTGAAGACCGCGACGCTCGCGAAGGAGCTCAACTGGCTCCCCGCGACCGAAACACGCGGCGAGGGCATCTTCCTCGAGTTCGATGCAGATGCCATTGGCCAATGGGCGCGTCGCCGAGAGGTGCAGCAGCGGCTCGAGACGCTGTCCGCGGGCTTCAACGAGTGGAAGAAGGAGCACGAGGGCTCGAGCCGCAAGTTTGCGGGCATGCCCTACATCATGCTGCACTCGCTGTCGCACCTTCTCCAGACTGCCATTTCACTTGAGTGCGGCTACTCGGCGTCAAGCCTGCAGGAGCGTGTGTATGCCG
>CAIXEV010000137.1 GCA_903918555.1 uncultured bacterium
GAGCAGCGCAAGTCGATGTTCGACGCGCAGGAGCAGGCCGAGAAGCGCCGCATCGAGTTCCAGAAGACGAAGGCGCAGGCCGACCAGCAGGACACGCTCATCCGGGCCGAGGTCGGCATCCAGATCGCGCGTCACGAGGCGTCGCAGGCCGAGGAGCGCGCGCGCGGCACCGCGGCGCAGATCCGCATCCAGGCCGAGGCCGAGGCCAGCCGCGATAAGCAGATCGGCGACGCCGAGGCGGCGGTCATCCAGGCGAAGGGCGAGGCGCAGGCCGAGGCCTACCGCAAGCAGGTCGAGGCGCTGACCGCCAACGGCGTCACCATGGTCGAGGTGATGAAGTCGATCTCTGGCGCCGGTCTCAAGATCACCCCGGATGTGGTGGTCGGTGGCGGCGGTACGGGCGACTCGAGCGGCGGTCTCGTGCAGCTGCTCCTCGCCAACATGGTTCGCGAGCAGCGCATGCAGGTGTCGGTCGGCGGCGAGTCCGCGGCCGAAGCCAAGCGCTGATCGGGCCCCGACGGGCTGTGGGATCACCGTTTCATCGGAATCCGCGCCTTGGCAGCGCGTCGATGTCCCGCGGCCTCCGTCCGCGCGCAGACCGTTCGGTTGGCTGCGGGTGGGGGAGGTTTCCGCTAGACTCCATAGCCCGTCTGTGATTGTTGAAGGACACACCCCATGATCACCCGCCGACTGCTCTCCGTTCTGGCCGTCACCAGCCTCCTTGCCCCGGCCGCTGCCTTCGCGCAGGCGGGGGATGGCGCGAAGCGTGAAGTTGCCGCGAAGCAGGACTCGATCAAGGAAACGATCAAGATCGTGTCGAGCCTCCCGCGCACCGGCAGCGCCAACGCGCAGACCACCAGCATGGTCAACGGCATCAAGATGGCGATCGCCGAGGTCGGCGGCGCCATCGGCTCGCAGAAGCTCGTCTACGAGGACTGGGACGACGCGAGCCCGCAGCGCGGCAACTGGGATCCCGCCGTCGAGGCGCAGAACGCCGACAAGGCCGTCGGCGACGCGACCGTGATGGCCTACATCGGCACCTACAACTCGGGCGCCGCCAAGATCTCGATGCCCAAGCTGAACTCGGCCGGCGTCGTCATGGTGAGCCCCGCGAACACAGCGCCGAGCCTCACCAAGGAGGGCTTCGGCGAGGCCAACGAGCCCGCCGTCTACCGTCCGTCGGGCAAGATCAACTATTTCCGCGTCGTCCCGACCGACGATGTGCAGGGCGCCGTCGCGGCCGACTACGCGAAGGAGCTCGGCGCCAAGAAGGTGTTCGTGCTGAACGACCGCGAGGTCTACGGCAAGGGCGTCGCGGGCGTCTTCGAGAAGCGCGCGAAGGAGATCGGGCTCGAGATCGTCGGCACCGACGGCATCGACCCGAAGGCCTCGAACTACAAGAGCCTCGTCACCAAGATGAAGCAGGCCGGCGCCGACCTCGTCTACTTCGGCGGCACCACCCAGACCAACGCGGGCCAGCTCGCGAAGGACATCGTCGCGGGCGGCCTCAAGGCGAAGCTGATCGTTCCGGACGGCTGCTACGAGAAGGCGTTCATCGAGGCCGCCGGCAACCGCGCGCTCGAGGGCCGCTGCTTCATCACCTTCGGCGGCGTCGAGCCCAAGGCGCTCACCGGCAAGGGCAAGGACTTCTACGAGAACTACAAGAAGACCTACGGCGGCGAGCCCGAGGGCTACGCCGTCTACGGCTACGAGGCGGCGAAGGTCGTCATCGCCGCGATGCAGCGCCTCTACGAGGCCGGCAAGCCCGTCACGCGCGCATCGGTCCTCGAGGAAGTCGGCCGCACGAAAGACTTCACGGGCGCCCTCGGCACCTGGAGCTTCGATTCGAACGGCGACACCACCAACCGCACGATGAGCGTGAACACCGTCAAGGACGGCGAGTTCGTCTCC
>CAIXEV010000138.1 GCA_903918555.1 uncultured bacterium
CTCGATGGCCGGTCGAGCAGAACCCCGCCTCGGCCATCAGCCGCTCCAGCGCCCGCGTCGCAGCGGCCTCCATCACATCCAGCCACTCACCACTCCTGGCAGGGTCGCCGGTCACGGCGTACAGGCTGAAGGACTTCGGCAAAGTCAGCGTCAGCTCATAGCCGGCGTTGCCAGCGGCCTCTCGCCGGCTCGCTGCGGCCACCGCGGCCGCCCACACACGTGCCCCCAGTTCCCGGTCGCTCAGCGACAGCGCCTCCAGGTGCTCGAGGTTCAACTGGGTGACGGCGTCGCGGCGCGCATGGGTGGCGACGGGCTCGGTCAACCGTGATCGTGCCGCCCTCCCGAGCCACTCGTGCAGGTCGGACTCGTCAACCGCAGCGCCGGCGCGGTCGGCAACGCGCAGCGCGCCGGAGGCGGTCAGGAACGACACCGACCGGTCGCGCTCGGCCGCCCGCGTGATCGCGCGCCACCAGTTGGCCGCGTCCCTCGACGCGAACGCCTCGCTCGCATCCAGGCCAGCTTCGGCAAGCGCCGCAGCAATCACGTCACGGATCGGCGCGGCTGGCAGCCGCGCCAGGCGCGACCGCTGCGTCTTGACCCCGCGAGTCAGGTACTGACCGGAGAACGCCAACTCGATGTGCAGGAAGTCGACGGGTTCGGTCACCAACTCCCCCGGCCGGAACCCGACGAGCTCCGCGGTCGCACCAGCACCCACGAACCGAACCCTGCGGCAGTCCTCTGTGCCGACGCCGGCCCGATAGGCGACCTGGACATTGGCGACGCCGGTGCTGCCCGTGACCCGGTACCAGACCTGACCCAGGCCGGCGGCGGTGTGAGCGATCGTCGTCACCTTCGCGTGCGCCGTCACGCCAACCACCGCGAATCCGGATTCCAAGCCGGATGTGGATTGTGTCGTTGGTTCTTGTTCTTGGATTGGCTGTTGTCTTCTTGTGCTTTGTTCTTGGTCTTCTTGATTCTTGTTGTGATTTGTTTGGTGATTTGGTCTTTGTTCTTGGTTGTTGTCCTTGATTCGTTGGTCTTGTTGATTTCCTTGTCGTTGGGTCGTCCAAGACGCCCGTCCGCGCGGATCTCCATGTCCACCCCTTGCCCTCCTGGCCTCCCGAGACGGCCCTCGAGTTCGCCCTGCCAATCGGTTAACGCGGTTGCCCTCTCCGTGTCCCACAACCGGGGCGCGACGGGGAGAACCGCCTCCACTCTCTCCAACGACGTAGGCCCCTCGGTGCCTCGCATCTTCAGGCCACCTATGCGGCGGGCAGGACGCTGTCAGAGGGGCGCACTAGCCTCCGGAGGACGCATGGCGCGAACCGTGCGCGGGTCGACGGGGAGCGCACGATGCGTCGGAAGAGCAGCAGTCATTCACCGGTCGAGGACTTGTTCTCGACTCCTTCGTCCCCTCTGATCCCGCTCCGATTGCAGGGCATGGCATGGCCGGAGGCGGGTCGATTCCCCGTGAACCACGCGGGCACCCGGGTTGCCGACCACGTCTGGGCCGACCTCAAGCAGGGGCACTCCGCGGTGGTCGTGACGGGCTTCGCTTCCATAGGGCAAGTGGTCGAGATCGTCGCATCTCGCGCGCCGCACGGCCGGCCGACCAG